>CALBMG010000106.1 GCA_937896185.1 uncultured Microbacteriaceae bacterium
CGATCGTGACGGCCCGTTTGACAGTTACGAGGATGCCGCGCGAGCACCCCAGATCGCCCGCGAACGGGCCGAACGCTGGGCAGCCGAGGACGCCGAATCCGATTAGGTGGCGTCGCTGAACGAGTGTGCGTCGTCGGGGTAAGCCCGCGAAACCACGTCGTCACGCCATCGTGTTGTGGCGTCCAACAGGTGGGAACGCAGGTTGGCGTACTGTTGCACAAACGACGGCACGCGACCGGTTGACATTCCCGCAAGATCAGTCCACACGAGGATTTGACCGTCCGTGCCATTGCCCGCGCCGATACCAATCGTGGGGATGCTGAGTTCGGCGGAAATTCGTGTGGCAAGTTCCCGCGGAACCATTTCGAGCACAACGGCGAACGCGCCAGCGGCCTCGACGGCGTGTGCATCGGCGATGAGCTTCTCGGCGTCGGAACCGCGGCCCTGGATGACGTGACCGCCGAGTCCGTGCTCGCTTTGCGGGGTGAACCCGATGTGAGCCATGACCGGGATGCCGGACTGGGTGATGCGCGTGATTTGGTCCACGCTGCGAATTCCGCCCTCGATTTTCACGGCGTGGGCGCCGGCTTCCTTCATGAAACGCACGGCGGTGGCGAGAGCGTGATCCGCGTTGGATTCGTAGGAGCCGAACGGCAAGTCGGCTACGACAAGGGCTCGGCGTACGCCGCGAACGACGCCGCGGCAGAGGGGGATGAGTTCATCGACCGTGACGGGAACAGTGGTGTCATAGCCAAAGACAGTATTTCCTGCACTGTCGCCCACCAGGAGGAAGTCGATACCTGCTTCATCAAAGATTTGTGCGGTGAGGAAGTCGTAGGACGTCAACCCGGTAATTACATGGCCCGCCTGCTTGGCCTGGGCAAAATGACGGGTGCGAACGCGCTTCAAGTTCTCGTCGGACATCCCACTAGCCTACTTCTGTCATGCGTGCGGTCAGGGGCAGTCGTCGTTCCCGGCCAAAGGCCATGGTGGTAATTCGTGGCCCAATTGCGCCTTGACGCCGTTTCCATTCCGAGCGGGACACAAGTGTTGCGATTCGTGCGACGGTATCTGCATCGAAACCGGCGCCGACGATGTCCTCTACAGAGGCCCTGTGGTCGACGAGCAGTTCAAGAATGGCGTCCAAAATCTCGTAGGGAGGGAGTGAATCCTGGTCGACCTGACCGGGGCGCAGCTCTGCACTCGGCGGTTTGTCAATGGAGTTCACTGGGATTGCGCCAATGTCGCCCAGTGCTTCGGCTCGTCGGTTTCGGTAACGAGCCAGTTCCCACACGAGTGTTTTCGGAACATCCTTGATGGGCGCGAAGCCACCGACGGTGTCTCCGTACATGGTGCAGTAGCCGACGGCTACTTCGGACTTATTTCCGGTGGTGAGCACGAGGTGGCCCTCGGCGTTAGAGAGGGCCATGAGAATCATGCCGCGAGCACGAGCCTGGATATTCTCGGCTGAGAGGCCAGTAAGGCCCAATTGTGTTTCGTAGGGGAGAACCAGATCAGCGATGGGCTCGACCCGGTAATGGCAACCCAGAAGGTTCGCGAGGTCGGCAGCATCATCCTTTGAGTGGTCACTGGAGTAGCGGCTCGGCATCGAGACTCCGTACACACGTTCAGCGCCGATAGCATCACACGCAATGGCGGCGACGACCGCGCTATCGATTCCACCCGATAGCCCCAATGTGACGGACGGGAACCCGTTTTTTTCGATGTAGTCGCGGGTACCCAACACGAGTGCATCCCAGATGGTGGCTAGTTCGTCGGATTCCACGCTGATGAATGGTTCGACGATGTCTGTGGCCACGGGGATATTTATCACATCTTCGTCATCGAACGCGGGGGCCTTGATATCGACGACGAGCAAACCCTCGGTGAATTGTGCCGCACGCGCGAGCAACTGGCCCTGTGCATTGACCACCATCGAACCGCCGTCAAATACGAGGTCGTCCTGTCCACCCACAAGGTTGACGTACAGAAGTGGGGCACCGATTTCACGGGCCCGTGTGGATACGAGTTCGTAACGGCCGTCGTCTTTGGTGCGATCGAACGGCGACGCGTTGATGACGACGACTGCGTCGAGTTCCGTGTCTGTGAGTGCGGCAACAGGACCTTCTACCCGCCACAGATCTTCACAGATGAGGAATCCCGTGCGGCAGCCACCCAAGTTCAACGACATGGATGTGTGACCGGGGATGAAAACCCGCGCCTCGTCAAAGACCGAGTACGTCGGCAGATGGTGTTTGTCGTACGTGTCCACAACCACACCGTGAAGTAGTACAGCCAACGAGTTGTGTGCGCGTGCCCCGCCAATTTGTTCATGATCCGCTGCGGAAATGTATCCCACGACGACAGCAATGGTACCCAGTCCTTCGGATTCCAGCATCTGGGCCGTCCGTGTCAGGGCGGCCATGCTTGCATCGATGAAACTGGGGTGAGCTGCGAGGTCTTCGACGGGGTAGCCCGTCAGAACCATTTCGGGGAAAACGACTACCGAGGCACCGCGTTGTTGTGCTTGCTGAACCGTGTCGATGACGAGGTCAACATTGCCCGAAAGGTCGCCGACGATCGGGTTTACCTGGGCGAGGGCGAAGCGAATTCTCGACATACCAAGTAGCCTAGTATCAGCATCCGATCCGAAGGAGTTCCCATGGATAAGCAGCAGGAGTTTGTGCTTCGCACCATCGAGGAGCGGGGCGTCAAATTTGTGCGGCTGTGGTTCACCGACGTCAGCGGAACGTTGAAGAATGTCGCACTTGCTCCTGCCGAAGTCGAGAGCGCTTTTGCCGAAGGCTTGGGCGTCGACGGTTCCAGCGTCGAGGGCCTGACCCGTGTGTACGAGGCGGATGTGCTGTTGCATCCGGACCCCACAACCTTCCAGGTGCTTCCGTGGCGTGGTTCCGTGGACCCCACGGCTCGCATGTTCTGCGATATCACCACCCCCGACGGTCAGCCTGCGGCAGCTGACCCCCGACACGTATTGCGCCGTGTTCTGGCCAAGGCCGCGGACATGGGTTTCACGTTCTACACACACCCCGAGATTGAGTTCTATCTGTTCAAGTCGAACGATGCAGCCAACCCGATTCCCGTGGATAACGCCGGGTATTTCGATAATGTCCCCGGTGGTACCGCACACGACTTCCGTCGCAACGCCGTCCGCCACCTGGAGGATCTGGGAATTTCGGTCGAGTTCAGCCACCATGAGGCCGGTCCGGGTCAAAACGAAATCGACCTGCGTTATGCGGATGCGTTGACCACGGCGGACAACATTCAGACGTTCCGTACTGTCATCAAGGAAGTGGCGATTGAACAGGGCGTGTACGCGACGTTCATGCCGAAGCCGCTGCAAGAGCACCCTGGAAGCGGAATGCACACCCACATGTCGCTCTTTGAGGGTGACTCGAACGCCTTTTTTGATCCGAGCGCTCCGTACAACCTGTCCAAGACTGCACGTCACTTCATGGCCGGAATTCTGACTCACGCGCACGAAATCACCGCGGTGACCAATCAGTTCGTCAACTCGTACAAACGACTGTGGGGCGGCGCCGAAGCACCCTCATATGTCACCTGGGGTCACAACAACACCTCGGCGCTGCTGCGAGTGCCCATGTATAAGCCGGGTAAAGAGCAGTCTGTGCGTATCGAGTACCGCGGAATCGATTCCGCTGCGAACCCCTACCTTGCCTATGCACTTCTGCTGGCCGCAGGCCTCAAGGGAATTGAAGAAGGATACGAACTTCCCGCCGAAGCCGAAGGCGATATTGCGGCAATGTCGTCAATCGAACGACGTGCACTGGGTTACCGACCTCTGCCCGAGAGCCTGAATCGTGCCTTGACCGCCATGGAAGAAAGTGAACTCGTCGCCGAAACCTTGGGCGAGAAAGTCTTCAACTACGTGTTGCGCAATAAGCGACGTGAGTGGGCTTCGTACCGGTCCCAAATCACGCCGTGGGAAATGGAATCTAACTTCCGCCAGCTGTAACCATGTCCGCTGTTCCCAGCCTGTCGGCACTCGCACGCATCGGTTTCGCCGAGCTGTCGGTGTCCCGGGACGCTGTCGTTGCCGCAGGGTGGGACCCGGAAATGTTTGCTGTTGCCGCGAGCCCCGACAGGGCGTTGCGCGGACTTTTGCGGTTTACCGAGGCTGCTCCCGAATTGTGGGTCGACATTCAAAGGGACACAGACTGGCGCGACCGTCTGATTCGCGTGATTGGTGTCAGCGACGGGATTGGAGAATTCCTGTGCCGACACCCTAATTCCGCCCGGTCTTTGAGTAACGGTTATGACGT
The DNA here is from genome assembly GCA_937896185.1 of uncultured Microbacteriaceae bacterium. Lineage (GTDB taxonomy): Bacteria > Actinomycetota > Actinomycetes > Actinomycetales > Microbacteriaceae > MWH-TA3. The sequence continues at coordinate 4,302 of CALBMG010000106.1, forward strand.
TCCGCCCACTGTCGACGAATACACAGCACACCTCGTGGCGGTTGCACAGGGTTCAACGGACCCTGAGCGTGACATTCGCGTGGCATATCGGACCCAACTGGTTCGGCTAGTCGAGTGGGATACACGAACCCATCACCCCGAGACGATCGTCGATGTTGTCGCGGAAGCACTGTCGGATCTTGCGGGGGCGACGCTCGAAGCCGCACTTTTCGCGGCTCGTTCG
>CALBMG010000107.1 GCA_937896185.1 uncultured Microbacteriaceae bacterium
GACGGCGAGACCCAGCATGACGCCGAGGATGGGGGTTGTGGAGGTGAATTCCACAACGGCCGCCAATGCCATGGTGATTGTCGCCGAAATGCCCACGCCAATCAGTGCTGCCAGCACGGGAAGGCCTGCGGCGGTGAAGGTGCCGAGCATCACGAACAGCACGATTCCGGCGATGACGATGCCGACGATTTCACCGGCCCCCATGAGTGAATCCAGCGAGCGCAACAGGTCTTGTGAGACCTCGACGGACAGGCGATCGGTGCCGATGGCGGTGATGGCGTCCACGACCGCGGTGCGCTGTTCGGTGGGAACTTCGGTGATGGGTTCATCAAACAGAACGGTGATGATCGCGGTTCCACCATCGGTGGAGACCACGCGGAAAGATTCGGTTGCGGCCAACAGTGTTTGGCCCGGGGCGAGTTCGGCGCGCGCGGCGTCGATTTCTGCTTGGCCTTCGTCCAGTTCTTTCTGTGCGTCGGCGAGGTCGATTCGTCCTTGTGCAATGTCCTTTTCACCGACGGTGATATTCCACCAACCGATGTCGATTTGCTCTTGCCCGGCGGCGATTTCGGCTTCACCGGCGGCGATTTGGTCCAGGCCTTCCAGTACTTGTTCCAGTTGGGCGCGCAGCGGGTGGATGTCGTCGTCCGACATGCCACCGAGCACCATTTGGGCGATCGCGTCTTCCAGCATGATGCGGCTGCGGGTCAGCGATGCTTTGTTGGTGGCGAGTTCTTCGGCGCCAGCGTCGAGTTCTTTTTGGGCGTTGACGAGTTCAATTTTCCCGTTGGCAATGTCGGCTACTGCATCGTCCAGTTGCGCGAGCCCGTCGGTAATTTTTTTCTGCCCGGCATCGATTTTTGCTTGGGCATCGTCGAGTTTGTCGGGCGCGGATTCTGCATCAGCGCGTTGGCTGTCGAGTTCGGCTTGGGTCTCAAAGGGGTCGATTGTTTCGCTGACACCGTCGAGGTCGGTGATGGTTCCGAGTGCTTCGGCCACTGCGGTTTCGTCGGCTGCGGTGAATTCGCTGCCGTCTGTGGTGTGGACGATGATTTGTCCGACACCGCGGCTGGCGTCGGGGAATGTGGTCTGCAGTTTGTCGATCGTGGCCTGGGCGGGCAATCCGTCGATGGTCATTGCCGATGTGAATGTTCCGCCGGCGGTGAGTGCCACTCCGACGCTGAGCCCGAGTGCCATGACCCATGCGATGATGACGGTCCAGGCGCGGCGGGCCGAGAATTTTCCGAGGCGGTAGAGCAGTTCTGACATGGGGCCATCTTTCGGGCTGATTGCACTAGTGCATCTATTGTTGCACTGGTGCAGAATATTGTCAAAATGACTACAGTGGAGACCATGACCGAGCGACACAACGAGACAGCCGACCCCACCGTCGGCCGCCGCGCCAAACAGTCGCCGACAGACATCATGCTGAGCGCATGGAAACTGTTCGAAACCCTCGGATTCGACAACGCCACCATGACCGACATCGCCGAGGCTGCCGGCATCTCGCGTCGAACGCTGTTCAACCACTTCCCCAGCAAAGTCTCGCTGCTGTTCCCCGCAGCCGACGAATTCATGGCAGGCCTCACCGAAAAACTCACCGGCCGCCCCACAGAAGAACGACTCGTCGTCTCGATCACCGAATGCGTGCTGGAACTCGGCGACGAATCCACCAAACTGGCCGAACAAAACGAGCCAGGCCCCGAAGTCCTCAAAGCCCGCATGAGCGACGAAGCCATCAAATACTCCCGCGAACTCTGGGCCCACAAAATGGAGGCCGCCGCCCTCACCCGACTCGGTGATGCACCGGGCGCGAGCATCAAAGCCGCATTTGTGGGCGCCGTCGCCGCACAGTTCCTCACCGAAATCCTGCACCTGATACGCCGGACCGGAAAACCTCACCGCGAGGCACTCAGCGACGTCATGGATAACCTGCGGGACCTGCTGCAGTAACTGCGTAACCTAGTGAGGTACCGGGTGCACACCAGGAAGGCCCACGATGAAACTCAGTAACGACGTCACCACACTGATTGCGCTTTTCGCCATCGTCAGCCCCATCACCTCAATACCGGTGTTCCTCACACTGACATCAGAAATGGCCAGCACACAGCGTCGCCGCGTCGCCGTGCAAACCGCACTCGTCGCCGGCCTGACCCTCATCATCGCCTACTTCGTGGGCGATTTCATCCTCACGTTCCTCGCCATCCAAATGGACGCATTCCGCCTCGCCGGCTCGATCATCATCGGCGCCGTCGGGTGGCGTATGGTCATGGGCAAAGACACGGCAAAGCCCGCCAAGACCGCAAGCGGCGCCGCCGTCGTGCCACTCGCGATCCCGTTGATGGCCGGACCTGGCGCGATTGCCACTGTGATCGCCCTGGGTAACTCGGACGAAGGGCTGGTCCGCATCCAGAACCTGCTCATCATCCTCGCCCTCTCGCTGCTCACCATGCTTCTGTTGTTGGCGGCAGAACCCGTCGAAAAACTGCTCGGCGTTCAAGGGCTCATGGTCGTCGGCCGAATCTTTGGGCTTCTGCTTCTGGCAATCGCCATGTCGACCGCGATCACCGCACTGCTGTCCGCGTTCCCCGGGCTCGGCGGCTAAAGGTCTTCGGCCAACAACAATTTTCGGAGCCGTCTATTCGAACCGATAGAACACCGTTCGAGTTCCCGTGCACTCAGTGGCGGCAAAGTCACCGAAAAAGTTCATGTCATCGAGTGAGCCAACCTGGGTCATGTCGCTCGGGTCAGTTTCACTACGCAGGTCAGTACCGATGTACACACAGATGACACCCTGCGGGTAGTCAAATTGCAGCCACCGCACAGCTCCTGACTCATCCGCGAACATGGGAAGTTCCATGTCGTAGTGAAAATCATGTAAAAGACTGTCAACGACATAGGAGTTGTCGAGGTATTTGCTATCGGGTGAAACGGCATTCATTGATCGATACGACGCAATTGAACTCAACGCAGATTGAGGCTCGAGCAAGTTTTGTTCATCGATCGATGAGGCCCCAAATGCGTTACCCAAAGCACCAGACAGTTGACCTGGTGACAGTACTAGACCGAGCGCGGCAAAAGTAATAGTGAGAATTCCGGTTCGACGAGGTATGCCGCGATACAGGTTGAGTGCTGTCATCCCAATCACGAACACGGACAGAGGGTCAAACACAAACATGGTGAGCACCTGGGAAAACCCGGTGTACAGCAAAGCTCCGTGGGTGCTTCCACCTACCGCCAAACCTTGTCTCAGTAGGACGAGCTGAATGAACTCATTAAGCAGATACACCGCCAGCACTGCAATTGATAGTCCGAAAAACACAGCGGGTGCGATGGGTGGTTTGGGCGCACGCTCGTCAGGTTTGACGACCGAATCACCTTTCGCGGGACGTGTAAAGAACGCTCGCGGCGAACCCTGTGCATCAGCCCTGACGTCTTTGTTAATTCGATTCGCGATGAGGTGCAACAGTGCGCCTGCGAAGAGCGGAAAAACAACTGCTAAGCCGACGAGTCCCATCTGTAGTGCAATGAGTGACCCAGGCACCATGACAGCAGCACCCACGGAAACCACGGGACCGGTCATAGATTGCAATGCCCAAATGCGCCCATAGATTGTGGGGCTGTACTGGGAAGGCCCTGGCGCGTTCAGCGCCCGTGCCTGAATGAGCCAGAAAATCACCCCAACCCATGCGACTGCAATCGCCGACAAGGTGTAGACCGGGCTAAAGAAATATAGTCCCGGCGGGAAAATCATAGTTCTTGCTGTGATTTCGGACACCAGTGCGGCGACCGCTAGTGCTGTGGCGGCCAGTAACAAAATGCTCGCGAGTAGATAGTTATGCCACACCCGTTTGGCCAGATCCGGTGCAATGGTGTCCACGTTTCCTCCTGAGGGGTAACGACTGCTTACGTGCATTTAGTCATACCTTTCGCGACTTGTCTAGATGTGAGTGCCAACGAATCCCGCGAAAGTGACGCCCATCCTCGCGCGGTACAATAGAGTCAGCCCCTCGTGTGGCGCTATCTTGGCTAACTCCCCCAGGGCAGAAATGCAGCAAGGGTAACCGGGCTCTGGCGGGTACACGGGGGGTCTTTGCGTTCCTCGCGTGACAATTGCCCGCTGAATGGTGGCACTCGGGCCGGCCGGGCATTTCGTCACAAACCAGCTGCCGGGTAACGCCGTAGGCTTACAGCGTGGCCACCAGCATCTATATAACGAGTGCCGAAGAGAATTCCGGCAAGTCCACTGTCGCGCTGGGAGTGCTCGACACCCTGCTGCGCCAAGGCGTGCGGGTCGGCGTATTTCGCCCCATCTCGCGCAGCGCCACAGAGCGCGACTATGTGCTGGAATCGTTGCTGGCACACGATGGCGTGGACCTCGACTATGCCGACTGTGTGGGCGTCACATATGACACGGTGCACCACGACCAGGAAGCCGCCCTGGTGACGATCATTGACCGATACCACCGCATGGAACGCCAGTGCGAAGCCGTCGTGATTGTCGGCAGCGACTACACGGATGTGTCCAGCCCCACCGAACTGTCGTTCAACGCACGAATCGCGGCCAACCTTGCCGCGCCCGTTCTGCTGGTCTTGCAGGGTCGCGGAAGCAGCGACGGCGCTCGTGGTGGGCTCGTTCAACAGCCGCCGCGTTCGGTGACGGAACTCGTCAACCTGACCGAGGTGGCGCTGCCGGAACTCGACAAGGAACACGCCACCCTGTTTGGGATTGTTGCAAACCGGGTCGAGCCAGGTTGGGAATCAGAAGTGGTTTCTGCACTGCGCAATGTTGCCCCCGATGCACTGGTGGCGTCCATTCCCGAGGATCGTTTCCTCGTCGCCCCCACAGTGTCGGCCGTGATTGCCGCTCTCGAGGGAACCGTGGTCAGCGGCGACGAAGCAATGCTGTCGCGCGAGGTTTTGGGCGCAAAGGTCGCGGCGATGAACATCGAAAACGTGCTGCCGCGACTGATCGAGGGTGAAGTTGTGCTGGTGCCCTCGGACCGATCCGAAATCTTGTTGGGCGTGCTGATGGCCCACGAAAGCGACACCTTCCCATCGCTGGCTGCCATTGTTTTGTATGGCGGTTTCCCCACACCAGAGCCTGTCATGCAGTTGATTGCTGGCCTCAACCCACAACTTCCCATCATCGAAGTGGGCCATTCCACATACGAGACGGTCATGCGTGTCATGGAAACACGGTCGAGGCTGGCCGCTGATTCGCAGCGCAAATACGACACGGCGCTCGCCCTGTTCGAGAACAACGTTGATTCCGCGGCGCTGTTGGAACGCCTCAATGTGGCCCGAGCCGACGTGGTTACCCCGTTGATGTTCGAATACGACCTTTTGGAGCGTGCGCGTCAGAACCGCAAGCACATTGTGCTGCCGGAAGGTAACGATGACCGGATTCTGCGCGCTGCCGCCACACTGCTGAGCCGCAAGGTCGCCGATCTGACCATTTTGGGTGACGAGGCTGAAATTCGTCGTCGCGCCAGTGAGTTGGGTGTCGACATTTCGGCCGCCGCCGTCATCAACCCGAAGTCGGAAATCTTTGTCCAACAGTTCGCCGAAGCCTATGCCGCGTTGCGGGCACACAAGGGAACCACGGTCGAAGAAGCACGCGAAATTGTCACCGATGTGTCGTACTTCGGGACCATGATGGTGCATCTGGGACTCGCCGACGGCATGGTGTCGGGCGCAGCACACACCACTGCCCACACAATCAAACCGTCGTTCGAGATCATCAAAACGGTGCCCGGTGTCTCGGTCGTGTCGAGTGTGTTCCTCATGGCACTTGCGGACAGGGTCCTCGTGTACGGCGACTGCGCTGTGATTCCTGATCCGACCAGTGAACAGCTGGCCGATATCGCAATTTCGTCGGCGATGACCGCCCAACAGTTCGGGATTGAGCCTCGAATCGCCATGCTGTCGTATTCGACGGGAACCTCCGGTGCCGGTGATGATGTCGAGAAGGTGCGCGATGCGACCCGTATCGTGCGTGAGCGCCGACCCGACCTTCTCGTCGAGGGTCCCATCCAATACGACGCCGCCGCGGAACCCAGTGTTGCGGCCACAAAGATGCCGAATTCCGAGGTCGCGGGTCGCGCGACGGTCTACATTTTCCCCGACTTGAACACCGGCAACAACACGTACAAGGCGGTGCAGAGGTCCGCGGGAGCGGTCGCGATTGGTCCCGTCCTGCAGGGCTTGAACAAGCCGGTGAACGACCTGTCGCGTGGTGCTCTCGTCAGTGACATTGTGAACACCGTCGCAATTACGGCCATCCAGGCACAGGAGTCCGAATCGTGAGCCGGGCGTTTGTCGTGAACTCGGGTTCCTCGTCCATCAAGTACCAGCTGATCGACGTGGACACTGAAACCGTAGTGCTGTCGGGTCTGCTGGAACGCATTGGCGAGCCGGGCGGCGACGCCGTGGATCATGCCAGCGGGTTGCGCCAGGTGCTCGAACAGTTGGGTGCTGATGCCGGTATTTCGGTGGTGGGGCACCGGGTCGTGCACGGTGGCTCGGTTTTCGACAGGGCTGTCGTGGTTGACGATTCGGTGATTGAGCAGATTGACGAGTTGGTGCCGTTGGCGCCATTGCACAATCCCGCAAACCTGGCCGGTGTTCGTGCCGCCC
>CALBMG010000108.1 GCA_937896185.1 uncultured Microbacteriaceae bacterium
CTGCGCTGATCAGCGCGGCATCGTAAAAACTGTCGCGGATGCGGTTTTTTCAGTCGACGCAAACATTGTCGACAGCGCACAGTTCTGGGATCAGCCCAGCAACACGTTCAGCCTGAGAATGCATCTTACGGTTCCCCGTCACCGAGAGAGCGAACTTTCCGACGCGCTCGATAGTCACCTACGACAGTACGAACCGCTTCTGACTGTTCGGGCTGCGGATGACAAACGCAAAGTACTCGTTATGGTCAGTAAGGCCGATCACTGCTTGCGTGAGTTGTTGTATCAATGGGAAGCCCAGGAGCTCGGGGCCGAAATTGTGGGTGTGGTGTCAAATCACACCGATTTGCAGCCGTTGGCTGAACAGTTTGGTCTGCCGTTCTACTTCGTTCCTGTTTCTGCGGAGACAAAGAGCGCTGCCGAAACCGAACTGACTGATATTTTTCGGGTTACTGATGCCGATTTCATTGTCCTCGCTCGGTACATGCAGGTGCTCTCGGATGGTTTCTGCGAAGCGCATGCCGGCACCATTATCAATATTCACCATTCATTCCTTCCCGGGTTCAAGGGTGCCAAGCCCTATCACCAGGCCTATGACCGCGGCGTGAAATTGATTGGTGCGACAGCACACTACGTCACGGGTGACCTCGATGAGGGCCCCATCATTGATCAGGACGTGGTCAGGGTTTCTCACCGTCACAGCGCCGACAACCTTGTGAGCATTGGGCGCGATGTGGAACGACGTGTTCTTGCACGTGCGGTGCGATTGCACGCAGATGACAGGGTGTTCCCGAACGGTGCTCGGACGGTTATTTTCGACGACTAGGTGCGACGGCTGGGAAATAACGGAACGCAGGTCTCGCAGGTTTCCCCAGGTTCAGGGTCGTTAAGGGGATTCAGGATGCGTTCTTTGTCCAGGCGCTCCCAGGTTCCCCACGTGACTCCGGCAAGGGCAACGACGCTGAGCACGACAGATGTCAGCGGATCGAACTGAGCAGTCTGGTTAACGGCAATGCCCACACCGCATATTCCGAAGCAGATTGCCTTAAGGTCGCAGACCGCCAATTCGGCGCGTGATCGAACCAGGGTGGCTGACCAAATTCCTATCAGTGGGGAAATCATCGCAATTGCTAGGGTGGTCCACCATTCCGAACGGGTCAGGATCGCCCCAAATGTCTGCAAAAACAGGGGATAACAGAGTGCTATCGCAGCAGCAATCCACCACCGAATTGCAGGCCAACTTCGGAGTTCGTAAACGTCGTCGCGAATCCTCGATCCGATGGTGCGATTAGTTCGTGACAAGCGGAAGGCCCAGCTTGTTCGAGGCGTCGTTGTATCCGCCCAGGTTTGTCACGTTGGTGAACCCTACGCTGGCCATGTACTCCGCTGCTTGGGTGCTGCGGTTTCCGCTTCGGCAGTACACAAAGTATGTTCCTGCGGGGTCGAGCTGTCCGATGAGGTCGGTAAATTCCGCTGACTCGAGGTTGATGTTGACGGCGCCTTCTACGTGTCCCGACGCGAACTCTTCGGGGGTACGAACATCGATGATGACACTTCCCGCAGGAACCTCGATTGGTTCACTTGCGCAGGCGGTGAGGCCAAAAATGGTGGCGAGCGTCAGTGCAACGGCAGCGATAATCTTTTTCATAGTCTCAGCATAATACCCCTAGGGGTATGCGTCCAGTAAGGTTGAGTGGTGCCTGTCGCTCGTACTGCAACCAAAATTGCGTTGTTGTCTGTCCTGGCATTGACTGCGTGCGTACCTCTCGTTCCGGCATCTAACGACAACGGCGGTGTGACGTCGCTTGCTTGGGAGCCAGCGGTCAACAGTTCCTTCGAAACCACGACGCCGGCCCCCACTGAGGCAGAGATTCTCGTGGACGGCATGAATCTGGACCAACAAATACGTTCGCTGTTGTTGTTACATAAACCCGGTACCGATGGTGAGACGCTGGCTCGTTTTCTTAACCGAACAGGCGCCGCTGGTGCCATCCTGATGTCGGACAATGTCTCGGGGACATCGTCTGCGCTCAACGCAATGCTGTCCAGGGTCACCGGAGAACCTCGACAGTTGTTCGCCATCGATCAAGAGGGTGGTCCTGTCGCCAGGCTTACAGGCGACCAATGGCCCGCAATGCGAGAGCTCTCGCGTAGACCCGTCGGGGCAACTGTAACCGCATTCAGATCTCGGGCACAGATGCTGCGACGTGCAGGAGTCAGCATCAATTTTGGCGTGGTCGCCGATGTTGCTGCGAGCCCGTCCAGTTACATGTGGTCACGAAGTTCGGGCCCTTCGGTTGCCGCAGTCGGCGACCGAGTTGCTGCTGCGGTCGCTGGCGAAAACGGCCTGGTGTATTCCACGCTCAAACATTTCCCCGGCCACGGGGTTTCGTCAGCAGATTCGCATTCGTCACTTCCGGCAAGCAACATTTCGCGGCGCCACTGGAGCGCTACTCACGCCGTCCCCTTTGCCCGAGGAATCGAGGCTGGTGCTGACCTTGTCATGATGGGCCACTTGCGGCTCACCTCGGTTTCATCGGAACCCGCATCGTTGTCGAAACGTTGGGTCACTATTTTGCGTAACGATATGGGTTTCGACGGCGTGATTGTCACGGATGACATCCTGATGCTGAGCCGTTCCGGAATCCCGAGGTACTCTGACTCCGTCGCAAATTCTGTCAACGCCGTAGTAGCGGGAAACGATTTGATTCTGCTCGTATTACCGCGCGATCCTTCGCGGGTTAGTTTCAGTATTACCCAATTTGTTCAGGGGGTGCATGAAGCAATTGCGGAAGGTCGTGTGACCGAGAGCCAGATTCGTGACTCCGCTGTTCGTGTGATGAATCTGCGGACGGGCCGACCGTAATTAGGTACGCGGAGTAGGGGGAAGAATTCCCTCTGCCACAAATTTTTCGGCCAATTCGGCGCCGTTGTGCCCCCGAACCCAGGTGATTCCGGGAACGCCCTCTGGGTGATGTGGATGACCGCCCGATAAAACCGCTTCGGGAGTCGACAGCTGACGGATTGCGACACCACGAACATTGTCAGGATACTTGCGGGCGAAATCGCCATACAGCTTCTCGTCGTGCTGACCATCGTCTCCCATCAGCAACCACTTCACCTGCGGGAAGTCCGTTACGAGGCGATCGAGGCTTGTCACTTTGTGTTCCCGGCCGCTGCGGAATGCTCGTTCGGTTGTTGGTCCCCAGTCAGTCAACAAAAAGGGGCCTTTGGGGTACATCTGACGCGACAGGAAGCGTTCCAATGTTGGAGCAATGTTCCACGGTCCTGTTGACAGGTACACGACTGGGGCATCGGGATAAGTCTGGCGAATCGTGTTGTAAAAAACGGCCATCCCGGGCACTGGTCGTCGAGCGTGCTCGTCAAGAACAAACGTGTTCCACGCGGCGAGGAAAATGCGGGGGAGTGCCGTCACCATCACCGTGTCATCAATATCCGAAATGATGCCGACTGTGGTGTGAGGGTCAACCACGGTGAGTTCGCAGGCAATCCATTCCGTTTCGCTGGACACGCGAATTTCGAATGTGTGCCAACCCGGTTCCAACTCGATGGCGATATCGGTATCTATTACCCCACCGCGATCGCTGGTTACCGTAAATTCTTGTCCCTCGATCCTGATGGTGACATCACAATTCCGGACGGGGACACTGGTGAAGGAGCGCCACCCGCGGACAATCTTGCGTTGTTTTTTAGTCGCGGGATCACGATCGACAAAGAGGACGCGAGCCAAAATTCTGACCCGAGTGGTCGAGCCAATTCCGCGGAACGGAACAATTGTGGGAACCAAACCCTGCGACCTCGAAAGTCGTTCACGTATCCCCGTAACAAAGTCCTCAATTTTTGCCGCACGGTGGATTGGTGTGGCACGCGAGGAGGGTGGAGTGGACATCGGTTACAGCATAGAGCCAGACACGTGCGAACCCCGGGGTGCTCTTTTAAAAATTCTGGTGAAAAATCCAAAATCCTATAGGATTTTCGGATACTCTGTAGTTTGCTTCCGAACAAGTTCGTTTGGGGACTTGTTTACGACAACATCAAAGGATCCACTTATGGCACTCCCCACCACGCCAGCGAGCGAAGCTCTCTACGCTGCCGACATCCTTCGAACCGAACCCGTCCAAGCACGATCCAGTGCACGTCTGACCGCCCTGCTGGATTCCGCCGCACTCGTCATTCACGACACCGGATATGAAACTTTGACCACGGCGGCCGTGGCAAACCGTGCCGGCGCCTCAATTGGTACCGTTTACCGCTATTTCCCCGACCGCATTGTGCTGCTTCAGTCGCTCGCACTGCGCAACGCAGAGCGTGCGCAGTTTGCTGTCTATGCGGGCCTGGACGACAAGAAGGTCACCGACATCGCGTCGGCCTTCGACGCAATTGCTGACGCCATCATTGTCTTGTTCCGCCAGGAGCCCGGTTTCCGCTCGCTTCGTCTCGGCGATGTGCTCGACCTGCGACCTTTCGAAGCAGAACCCGCAGTAACACGCGTTTCTCGCGACATTCTCGGCGTCATGTCCGAACGTTTCGGGATCCAGCAGAACGACTCGAACCACCAGATCATCGAGGCAGCCTTTGTTACCCTCGACGCACTGTTAGGTCACGCGTTTGCAACCAACGGTTCGGGCAACAAGCCTTTTATCGATGCAGCCAAGTCGGCACTCGCCGCAGCCGCATCGGAACTTTCCGCCTAATCATTCCGGAGTAGAGGGGTCCCGGTCACCCGCTGACTCCTCGAAGGAACGGGCGTATTTGTTGAGCGCCTTTTTTCCCAAGGAAACAAGGATTGCAAAGGCAACCAGTGCACCGACAAACCAGTAACCAGCGGTGTGAAGAGTATCGGCCGATTCGCCAAACTTTTCTGCTGCAACAGACCCGACGGATACATAGGCAAACGTCCAGATTGTGCATGCTGGTGCAGTCCACATCATGAATGTCGCATATCGCATCGAGGACATTCCTGCGGTTACGGGTACCAGTGAGTGCAGCACGGGCAAGAAGCGTGAAATGAACACGGCGAGACCGCCTCGGTGATCGATGAAATTTTCGGCGTGACGCCAGTTGTTTTCACCAATCGATTGTCCGAGCCGGGATGACCTCAGTTTGGGGCCAAAATATCGGCCGATTGCAAATCCCAACGATTCACCGATTAGTGCTCCCGTGATGACGGTTAATGACAGTCCTACGAATTCACCAGCGTGCTGAACACCCGTCGAAGCCGCGAGAACGACGGTGTCACCGGGAATAACAAGACCCACGAGCACGCTCGTCTCGAGCATGATGGCAAATCCGGCCAGCAGCGTTCGCATGACGGGGTCAACGGCTTGAACGGTCTCCAGCAGGGAGGCTATTAGCTCGTTCATGTGTCGAGCCTACTGATAGCTGCTTCCAGAATTACCCCCTCGGTTGAATTAATGGTGGATTCCTAGCCGACACACATAATGTAATTAATCGAGGCGCGGACCTATGGGAGGGGCACCGCGAGGTTGTCGTAACAGGTACGCCAATATGACACTCGCCCATCCGTGCTGGACAGGTTGGGGCCGTCAATCCACTCGGTCGCCACGCGGATGCCATGAGCGGCACTGAGAACCCACAATTCACAGCCGTCGAGCTCAGCGGGTGATGCTTCGACTTCAGTAATAGTGGCTCCAATCCTGATCGCGTGTTCGCGAAGGACGCGGTCCGTGACGCTGTCAATTCTGTTCAAATCGGCTTTTGGTCGAAATATTCGGTCGTTTTTCCACCACCACAGTGATGAATAAGCTCCCTCGATGATCGCACCACGACTGTCACAGATAATGGCTTCTTGTGCGCCTTTATGCTGTGCTTCCACTCGCAGGGTGCCTAGTTCTGCAAGGTCTGGGCCTTTTACAGTGGGTTGTGTACGTGGGTCCCTCGATGCGCGCACCACACTCACGGAAGTCTCGCGCTGTGGTGCTGCTCGCTCGAGGTATCTAAAGAGGACACCGTCGCCATATGTGACGGCTTCGATGCGAGGGAACCATTCACCTTCACGTGGAAGTTTGTCTATGACTGCGTCCATAAATGGTTGAGGGTCGACGGTAACTCCTTGGGCTGCCAGTCCGGAGCGGAAACGCGACAGATGATGTTCAAGGCCCACCACCGAGCCTGAACGAACTGCCCAAGAATCCGCGACTACGACAGGTCCGATGGATACATCACACCAATTTTCGACAACAAATTCGTCTGCCGCAAAACGATGTGTGACTGATTCGACCATAGGCTTAAGGCTATGCCAGCGGGATACGTTCAGCACGCGATCACGGGAAATTTCTCGGCCGAAGCGTTTATTACGCATATCTCCGAAGAGCACGACAACATTTTTTGGCTCGATGACTCCACCAACACGGGAGTCTCCTATGTGGGGTGGGGTCGGTCAATCCCAGAATCTGGTCTTCACACGATTGACACGTACGCCGGTATCCCAGTTTCGCTGGTCGGTTGGATTGGTTACACGCAGCGACACACAACACTGCGGCCAGGTGATCTGACTGCACACGATCACGACAATCACACCCGGTTTATGAGGGTCACCGTCGCGGTTCGTGTCGACCACGCTTCGGGTGCGGCATCGATTATTGCCGACGAGTGGAATGCGGAAACATCGGCTCTGCGCAATGAAATCGTTGAAATTGTAAACACATTGTCAACGCTGGATGAACCAGCCGATCCAATCGCCAGCACGGCAACATGGCGGGATGCCACCGAGCAGTACGCCAGCATGATTCGCGAATGCCAGGAGCATATTCGCAACGGAGACGCATATCAGCTGTGTCTCACCACCTCGGCGACAGTCGAAACGAATGAAAATCCACTTACCGTGTACCGGCGTTTACGCCGACTCGCCCCCACCAAGACCGGTGGGTTCATCAGAATTGACGGAACGTCCCTGCTGTCGGCATCACCGGAGGTGTTTGTCGACATCACGGATGGGGTTGCCACCACAAAACCGATTAAGGGGACGAGACCGCGATCGGATGATCCCGATCACGACGGACAATTAGTCGCAGAACTGTCATCAGACCCGAAGGAACGGGCCGAAAATCTCATGATTGTCGACCTTTCACGCAATGACCTCTCTAGGGTCTCCTTCGTTGAATCCGTCACAGTCACCAAACTCTTTGACATCGAAACATATTCGACGGTCCACCAACTCGTCAGCACAGTGCAATCCAGATTGCGTCCAGAAGTTTCTCCCTCCGCTGTTGTCACTGCATTGTTCCCTGCAGGATCAATGACGGGCGCACCCAAACTGCGCGCCGTAGAAATCTTGGAGCGCATAGAGACGGGCGAGCGAGGACTCTATTCCGGCGCCTTCGGCAGGATTGGGGGAGGCAACGCTTCCCTGGCAATGACGATTCGTGCAATCGTGTGCGACGGCACCACCGTAACACTCGGCGTCGGGGGTGGAATTACCATCGATTCTGTTCCGGATAATGAAGTTCGTGAGGTGGGTGTCAAGGCCCATGCACTGTTGACTGCGCTCGGCGCGGAACCCAATCC
>CALBMG010000109.1 GCA_937896185.1 uncultured Microbacteriaceae bacterium
GATCTACACAGGCGAAGACACTCTTTCCCTACACGACGCTCTTCCGATCTAATCGTCAGGTGGGTGCGATTGCGTTTGCTGGCCGACAGCGCATCCCCAATATTGGCCGCCAGTGTGTCCAAATCGGTGTACACGGTCGTCAGCCAGGCGGCCACAGCGTCGGCGGCGTCTCGTGACTGCTGTTCGAGCGTCATGCGTTCTTTCCTGCGGTCTCGGGATAGGTCAGGTCGAGCTTTGCGTCGATCAGCCGGTACACGTTGCGGCGAATATGCTCGCTCGCCAAGGATTCGGCGCCCTTGATGTCTTCGGCGCGCATCGCCTCGGCAATGGCGAGGTGTTCTGCGGCGGCACGGGCGCGGTCTTCGGGGGTGCGCAGGACAGACCACAACATTTCAACGGTTTCGCTTTGCAGTCGAATTTCCGCCTGCATCAGTCGTTCGGACTGGGTCAGTGCAGCCAATTGGATGTGAAATTTGCTGTCCGCTCGGGCCGAGCCCTCCAGCGTGTGCTGGTCGCCAATTCCTGCGGCAATCGTGGCCAGTCGGTCGATGTCGCGGGGCATGGATCGTTCGCACGCCAGTCGAACGGTGGCCACGGCAACACCGGTCTGTTCGTCGGCGAGGTCGCGAAGTTCCGCCATCGACAGGGCGATCAGTCGTTCGTGAAGCGTGGCCTGGCTGGCAGAGGGCGAGCCGGTCACAAAAGTGCCGCCGCTGCGTCCTCGGCGGGTTTCTATAATTCCGGCGTCACGCAGGGTTGCCAGTGCGTCTCGGACGGTGGCACTGGCCACGCCAAACATTTGCGACAGTTCGTTTTCGACCGGCAACTGTTCGCCTTGTCGAATCAGACCCAGGGCAATGGCCGTGGTCAGCCGGTCGGCGACGGCATCGGCGCGCAGAACATCGGGGAGTGGGCGGAAAACCTGTCCGCGCATTCCGTTGAGTTCTGCCATGAAATCGTTCGCTTCCGTATGATTAAGGTACGGGTCATATGCCGTAGCAACACGCTAGCGCGTAAATCACTCAATACTGCAGAAATTGACACCAAATAGGAGAAAAACATGGGTTACGCAATCACCAATCCGGCAACCGGACTCGTGGAAAAGACCTACGACAGCCTGACCCCCGAGCAAATCGACACCGCCGTCGCTGTCGCTCACGCCGCCTATCAGTCGTGGAAGGACGCACCCGTCACCGAACGTGCCGCCGTACTGCACCGTGTCGCCGCAATTTACAAGGAACGCGCCGCCGAACTGGGTGCAATCATCGCCCGCGAAATGGGTAAGCCCATCGCGCAGGCAACAGGCGAAGCCAGCTTCGTTGGGGACATCTACAAGTACTACGCCGAATACGGCCCCGAACTCATTGCCGACGAAGACATGCACCCCATGAGCGGCGGCGGGGCAATTGTCCGCTCCGCACCCATTGGAGTACTGCTGGGCATCATGCCCTGGAACTACCCCTACTACCAGGTGGCACGTTTCGCCGGCCCCAACCTCCTGCTGGGAAACACGATCCTGCTGAAGCACGCCAGCAACTGCCCCGAATCGGCTCTCATTCAGGAAGAAATCTTCCGCGAGGCGGGATTGCCCGAGGGTGCGTACCTCAACGTGTTTGCCGACAGCCGCAACGTCGCCCAGATCATAGAGGATGACCGAGTCCAGGGCGTCTCGTTGACCGGTTCCGAAAAGGCCGGAATCGCCGTCGCCGAAATCGCAGGCCGTTCGCTGAAGAAGTACGTGCTCGAGCTGGGCGGAAGCGATCCCTTCATTGTGCTCGACGGAGACAACCTCGACGCCACCGTGGCGGCCGCAGTGTCGGGCCGAATGAGCAACGCAGGCCAGGCCTGCACCGCCGCAAAGCGTTTCATCATCGTCGATTCCGTGTATGACGAATTCGTCGCCAAGTTCGCCGCTCAACTCGAAGCCATGACCCCTGGGGACCCCATGGACTCCGCCACCCGATTCGGGCCGCTGTCATCACTCGGTGCCGTCGAGGAACTCGTCGAACAGGTCGACGACGCCGTCGCGAAGGGCGCCACGTTGGTAACTGGGGGACACCGCATCGGTGACACGGGTGCCTTCATGGCGGCAACCCTGCTGACCGACGTCGTACCCGGCATGCGCGCGTATTCCGAGGAACTGTTCGGCCCCGTCGCCGTCGCCTACCGTGTTGCCGACGCCGATGCCGCAATCGCCCTCGCAAACGACAACGAACTGGGGCTCTCGAGCGCCGTGTTCTCGTCCGACCTGGACGCGGCCCAGTACGTGGCCGATCGACTCGAGGCCGGCATGGTGTACATCAACGAAAACACCGACTCGCACGTGGACCTGCCCTTCGGCGGCATCAAGCGTTCGGGCGTTGGCCGGGAATTGGGCCGATTCGGGCTCGAGGAATTCGTCAACAAGAAGCTGATCCGCACAGCGCCACAGAAATAACCACTGCTTTGCTGTGCCCCACGGTTTGTGGGATAGCGCACGCAGGATGTAGCCCTGTGGATTAAATCAGCCAGGTGTGCGTTGCCGGCCCCACAATCGGGGCATGACACACTCATGTTCGACAAAATTTCCCCACAATAATCACACCAACGACCCGTCCGAACGTGGTGATGTGCCCGGCTGGGTACTCATCACCCTGATGACCGCGGGGTTGGTTGTGGTGATCTGGGCGATGGCAGGCCCCGCGCTCACCGGAGTTTTCACCGATGCCATCGACCGAGTCACCAGCATTTAACGCCTCGGACACAGAATCAGGCAGTGCCCCGGTGGAATTTGTGATGGTCTCCGGGCTCCTGGTTGCGCTGGTTCTGGCTGCACTGCAGGTCAGTTTTGTGGGAATGTACCGAACCGTTGTGACCGATGCCGTCGTATCGGGTTCGGCATATGCGGCGCTCGCCGATGTGTCGGATCCTGCAGGGATTACCCGTGCGAGGGACTTGCTGCGCAGCAGTTTTGGGCGGGACGTCGCGGATTCCGCCGTATTCAACATGGCACAGTCGGAACCCGGCGTTGTTGCGATCGAGGCTCGCGTCAGGTTACCTGTCATCGGAATGTGGGGTGTTCCCGGCGCGTTGACGATTGTGGGTCGATCGTTTCGCGAGGTGATGCCGTGAGGTCACAGGATCGGTGGCGAAATGTTGACCGAGGCGAGCGGGGCAGTGCGACCTTGGAATTCGTTGTGGCGGCCGTCGTGTTGATTGTGCCTGTCGCACTGTTTTCTGCGGTGATGTCGCAGGTGTTCAGCGTGGCAATGGCTGCCCAGAACGTGGCCCGCAATGGCGTGCACGCATTTGCTCTCGCAGTTTCTGACGCTCGTGGCAGGGCCGTGGTGCACGAAACTGCCGAATTGACCTTTGCCGATTTTGGAATCGACACCATTTCGCCTCGAGTGGCTATTTCGTGCAGCAGTACTCCATGCCATCAACCCGAAAGTTTTGTGACGGTTACCATCAGCGCTGATGTGCCGGTCATCGGTCTGCCTCTGGTGGGGCTGACGTCGATACCCATCACCGCACAGAGCACCGAACGCATTTCTCGATTGTGGGACATCGATGCACCGCGATGACGGTTCAACACTGCCACTCGTGGCGGGGCTGTTTGCTCTGGTGCTGGGTGCCGCGTGTGCAATCGTCGACGTTTCGTCGCTGTTCTTGGAGCGTGCCCGAATCGCCCAAGTCGCCGATTCCGCTGCCCGGGTTGGGGCCGAAGCGTTCGACATCACCGACGTCACAGTATTCGATTCCGACACTCGTGTCGCTCTGCAACCCGATTCCGTTGCTCGGGCAGTTGCCGACTACATCGCGCTGAGCGAACCCCAGAATGTCAGCCTTGTGTCGGCGACCACGCCCGATGTGCGGACCGCCGTGGTTGTCGTCCAATCTGACTGGCAGCCGCCCATTGCCGTGCCGTTTCTGCCTGCCGCCATCACGGTGTCTGTCACCGGAAGTGCCCGAATAGAGACGAACCAGCCCTGAACGGCTCGGGTAGGCTCATAGCATCATGATTTCTTTGGACGTATCCGACCGTATTCAGTCATTGCGCGCCCTTTTGGGTGACATTGTGTCGGTCGTTGATGTGCCGCAACTTCAGGCGAACATTGCGTCACTGTCCGAACAGGCGGGTGCAGCGGATCTGTGGGACAACCCCGAATCCGCGCAAAAAGTTACGAGTGCGCTCAGCCACGCACAAGCCCAACTGGCCCGAGTGACCGGCGTCGCAAACCGTCTTGACGACCTGGACGTGCTGGTCGACATGGCGAAAGAAGCGGACGATCAAGAATCAGCGGACGAAGCTCTCGCCGAGCTGGCCTCGCTGGAAAAGTTGCTCGCCGAAATGGAAGTTCAGACTCTGCTCGACGGTGAATATGACGCCAACCCCGCCATTGTTACGATCCGTGCCGGAGCCGGTGGAGTAGACGCGGCGGACTTCGCGGACATTCTGTTGCGCATGTACCTGCGCTGGGCCGAACAACACAAGTTCCCGACCAACGTGCTCGATATCTCGTATGCGGAAGAGGCGGGAATCAAGAGCGCAACGTTTGAGGTTGATGCACCTTTTGCTTTCGGAACACTGTCGGTCGAGGCGGGCACTCACCGACTCGTGCGCATGAGTCCGTTTAATTCGGCGGGCAAGCGTCAAACATCCTTTGCCGCCGTCGAAGTAGTGCCACTGATGCCGGAAACGGTTGTGAGTGAAATCCCCGAAGGTGACCTGCGTATCGATGTTTTCCGCTCATCGGGCCCCGGCGGTCAGTCCGTGAACACCACCGACTCGGCCGTGCGCATCACCCACATCCCCTCGGGAATTGTGGTGAGCTGCCAAAACGAAAAGAGCCAGATCCAAAACCGTGCCGCCGCGATGCGTGTGCTGCAGAGCCGACTCTTGCTGATTCAGCGCGAGGAAGAGGCGGCCAAAAAGAAGGAACTGGCGGGGAACATTACGGCGTCGTGGGGTGACCAGATGCGCTCCTATGTGCTGGCTCCGTACCAGATGGTCAAGGACTTGCGCACCGAATTTGAGGTCAACAACCCCCAAGCAGTGTTCGATGGTGACCTCGACGGGTTTATTGCCGCGGGAATTCGTCACCGCAAGCAGAAGACCGACTAACGAGTGTCGCTCTGCAGGCCCGTGGGGCCTCGCGCGTAGGCTGAAATTATCATGATTCGCTTTGATTCCGTCTCGAAGACCTACCGTTCGGGTAACCGTCCCGCGTTGCATGAGGCGAGCCTCGAAGTAGAACCCGGCGAATTTGTTTTCCTCGTCGGCGCTTCGGGAAGTGGCAAGTCGTCGTTCTTGCGACTGATTTTGCGCGAGGAACGACCCACCACCGGCACCGTGCACGTATTGGGCCAGGATTTGGGGCGTTTGTCGAACCGCAAGGTTCCTCATTACCGCCGAAATCTGGGTGTCGTCTTCCAGGATTTCCGACTCTTGCCGACCAAAACTGTCTTTGACAACGTGGGTTTCGCATTGCGCGTGCTGGGCAAATCAGAGGCATTTATTCACGAGGCGGTTCCCGACGTGTTGCGCATGGTAGGCCTCGACACCAAGGCCAACCGCTTGCCACACGAACTGTCGGGTGGAGAACAACAGCGTGTTGCGATTGCCCGTGCGGTCGTCAACAAGCCCGCAATTCTGCTCGCCGACGAACCGACAGGTAACCTCGACCCCACAACGTCCGCGGGGATCATGGATGTTCTGCGACGCATCAATGCGTCGGGTACCACTGTGCTGATGGCGACCCACGACAGCGGAATCGTCAACGACATGAAGAAGCGCGTCATCGAGTTGGCCGACGGCCACATCATCCGTGACGAAACGGGCGGCGCGTATCGCACCGAGGCCATCGCAGTGCAGTCGGCTGACTCGATAATCGACGATGCGGGCTTTGAATCCGGCGAAAACCCCTTGGCAACCGCCGACACCGCCGACCTGACTGCTGCGTTGGCGTTCGCGGCCGAGTCTGCCGAATCTGCCGCGTCTGTTGCCCCCGCTACAGAATCCGACGACACGGCAACCGATTCGTCGAACGATGATGACAACGCACCTCGACGTGCCGACACGCAACCGATCGAAATCGAACCCATTCGGATTGACCCGATTCCCGGTTTTGATGCGATGGCTCCGGCCGCGACGGAAAGCATTGACCTGTCGTACCTCGATGGAATGGGGGATGGCCGCTCATGAGCTTCCGTTTCGTTCTCGCCGAAGCCTGGAACGGCTTGCGTCGCAACGTGTCCATGGTCGTCTCCGTGGTGCTGGTAACACTGGTGTCGCTGACCTTTGTCGGTTCGGCCGTGCTGTTGCAGTTGCAGGTCAACCAGATGAAGTCATTCTGGTACGACAAGGCCCAGGTCGCCGTGTACATGTGCACCGAATATTCCACCTCGGGCAGCTGCGACCAGCAGGAAGCCAGCGAGGATCAAAAGGCCGCCATTCAGGCCCAGCTGGAATCCAGCACGCTGCAACCGTACGTTAAGAAGTTCTATTTCGAGAACCATGACGAGGCGTACACCAACTTTGTTGCCCAGTTCGATGGCAGTGCTGTTGTAGAGCTCGTCACCGCCGACCTGTTGCCGGAAACTTTCTGGGTCAGCCTCGTTGACCCCACCCAGTCCGACATCGTGTTCGAGGCGGTCGGGGGCATGTCGGGTGTTGAATCTGTGGTCGACCAGCGGTCGTACCTCGACGGAATTTTCTCGATGTTGAACGCCGCCAGTCTTACCGCCGTCGGTGTTGCCGCCCTCATGTTGGTCGCTGCGGCACTGCTGATTGCCACAACGATTCGGTTGAGCGCATTCTCGCGTCGCCGCGAGCTGGCGATCATGCGACTTGTCGGCGCCTCGAACTGGTTTATCCAGACGCCGTTCATTATGGAGGGTGTCGTCGCGGCGACGATTGGGTCGTTGTTGGCGTGTGCTGCGATCGCCGGCATCGTCGTCTTCTTTGTTGACGGTTTCCTCGCCGAGGCAATGCCCACCACAGCGTTCATTGACCTGGGTGATGCCACAATCGTGTTCCCGATCTTGCTCGCCGTTGGCGCTGTACTCGCTGCGTCGTCGGCGTACATCGCGATCAGCCGCTACCTGCGCGTTTAGGTGTCGGCCCTCCGCGGTAAACTGGAGGGCTAGTACACGGTCGCACATACGGAAGGAGGCGAACCATGCCCAGAGAAAAGGGCGAAAAGGTGGTCGCCACCAACCGCAAGGCGCGGCACGATTACGCCATT
>CALBMG010000110.1 GCA_937896185.1 uncultured Microbacteriaceae bacterium
TTCAAGGACCGCGGTATGACCATGGCAATCTCGAAGGCCGTTGAACACGGTGCGAAGGCCGTCATTTGTGCCTCGACCGGTAACACGTCCGCTGCAGCTGCTGCCTATGCCGCACATGCGGGGATCACCGCTGCCGTGCTGGTTCCTGAAGGCAAGATTTCGATGGGCAAGCTCAGCCAGGCTGTTGCCCACAAGGCCCAGATTCTGCAGCTTCAGGGAAACTTTGATGACTGCCTCGAGGTCGCTCGTGAACTCGCAGAGTCGTACCCTGTGCACCTCGTCAACTCGGTCAACCCCGACCGCATCGACGGCCAGAAGACTGCGGCATACGAGATTGTCGAAGTTCTGGGTCGCGCACCCGACTTCCACTTCATTCCCGTCGGAAACGCGGGAAACTACACCGCGTATCACCGTGGCTACCGCGAGGAACTCGACCGCGGTGTCACCAACACGTTGCCCCGAATGTTTGGTTTTCAGGCTGCGGGAAGCGCGCCCCTGGTCCTCGGCCACCCCGTGACCAACCCGGACACGATTGCCACTGCAATTCGTATCGGTAACCCGGCGTCGTGGGAGCTCGCACTCGCGGCCCGCGATGATTCCGATGGCTACTTTGGCGCGATCGACGATGCCGGAATCCTTGCAGCACAGCGACTCTTGTCGCGCGAGGTTGGCGTATTCGTCGAACCCGCTTCTGCAATTTCGGTGGCGGGACTGCTCGAACGTTCCGCTGCGGGCGTTATCCCCAAGGGCGCAACCGTGGTCTTGACTGTCACCGGTCACGGCCTGAAGGACCCCTCATGGGCGCTGCAGAACCCCGACGGTTCGACCGCCTCACCCGAGGTTGTACCCGTTGACATCGCCGAGATCGCCAGCGTTCTGGGCCTTGTCAAGGCACAGGCATGAGCGACGCGCGACTGATTGGTCGCAGCGTCCAGGTCAAGGTCCCCGCAACGACGGCGAACCTGGGTCCCGGTTTTGACACCCTCGGACTGGCCTTGTCGTTCTATGACGAAATCACCGCAGAAGTCCGCGAGACCCCGGGCGCAACCGTCACCGTTCACGGTGTAGGCGCCGGTGAAGTCGCAACCGATGAGACGAACCTTGTCGTTCGTGCCGTTGCGTACACCTTTGAAAAGTACGGCCAGCAGATGCCAGGCCTGAACCTGACCTGTGAAAACCGCATCCCTCACGGACGCGGCATGGGTTCGTCGGCTGCGGCAATCGTCGCCGGAATCATGGTGGCCAAGGGCCTGCTCGACGGCATCGTCGATATCGACGCTGACGGCTTACTCAACCTTGCAAATGATCTCGAAGGACACCCCGACAACGTCGCCCCCGCACTGTTTGGTGGAATGTCGATTGCTTGGGTAACTCCGGAAGGCCCGAAGCACAAGAAGCTGACAGTGCACCGTGGTGTTTCGTTGCTTGTTGCCGTTCCGCTGGAAACGACGATGTCGACCGCTGTTGCCCGTTCGCTTCAGCCCGACACCGTGCCTCACCCCGATGCCATCTTCAACCTGTCGCGTTCGGCTCTGCTGGTCGCCGCTCTGATTCAAAGCCCCGAACTGTTGCACGCCGCGACTGAGGACAAGCTTCACCAGGATTACCGTGCCGAGGCCATGCCCGAAACCTATGGGCTGATCCAGAAATTGCGTGCGGAAGGTTTCGCCGCCGTGGTGTCAGGTGCCGGCCCCTCGATCCTGGTTCTCAGCGATGACCCTGCGGAACGTAAGCGTGCCGCAGACCTCATTCACGCGAACTCGAACACCCCGTGGGACTGCCTCATGCTCGCGGTGGACTTCAAGGGTGCTACAGTGGTGTCACTGTCCGCTGGTGCTGGCGCCTAGCCAAAACCCGAACAGGTTCTTTCTTTCACTCTCACCCGATGTCGGATGCACCGACTCGCTCCGGTGAGTGTTATCTCAAGGAGTACCAATGGAAAACGAAAACCCCGTAGCCGTTTCGGCTGACAACACCGAAGCTGCGGCACCCAAGCGCAAGCGTGCGCCTCGCCGTGCTTCCTCGACAACGAAGGCCGAATCGGCCACCGTTGAATCAACCGAGTCGGCGCCCGCCGCCACCGAGTCGGCTCCTGCCGAATCCGCTTCGGGTGCGGAGGCTCCCGCCGAAGGCGCCCGTGCTTCGCGTGGTCGTGGTCGTGGTCGTGGCCGCGGCAAGACCGCAGAAGCCGCAACCGAGGCTGCCTCGGAAGGTGTCGAACAGTCGGACGCTTCCGCTGACAGCGGCGACAGCGCCGAGCCCGCCGCGGAGGGCCAGGAATCGGGCCGTCCCCGTCGTGAACGCAACCGTCGCTCGCGTGGTCGTGGCCGCGACGAAGACTTTGACGGCGAAATCTCGGATGACGATGTCCTGATCCCCGACGCTGGAATCCTTGACATTCTCGACAACTACGCTTTTGTGCGCACCGGCGGATACCTCGCGAGCCCCGCCGACGTGTACGTTGCGCTGGGTCAAGTCAAGAAGTACAACCTGCGCAAGGGCGATGCGATTGTTGGAGCGATCCGTCAGCCTCAGGGTGGCGACTTCCAGAACCGCCAGAAGTACAACGCACTGGCCACGGTCGACTTCATCAACGGCGCAAACCCCGAGGCCGCGCTCACCCGCGAAGACTTCGCTGATTTCACCCCCGTGTACGCAACCGAATCCCTGGGACTTTCCGGCGCATTTTCCGGAGTCAAGCGTGGCGAGCGCGTGCTCGTTGACGCAGCCCCCGGTTCGGCTCGCACCTCGGCGCTGATTTCTCTGGTCGACGAGGTTTCGGCCGTGTCGCCCGAACTGCACCTCATGGTGGTTGTGTCCGAGGGCCAGCCCGAAGATGTGACAGCTCTGACGCGCACCGTTCGCGGCGAAGTGAGCGCATCGACCTATGACCGTCACGCCGACGAGCACATCACTGTTGCTGATCTCGCAATCGCCCGTGCGAAGCGCCTTGTCGAACAGGGCATCCATGTTGTGGTCATCCTCGACTCGCTGACGCGTGTCGCCAAGGCTCAGCTGTCGGTAATTCAGGGCTCACGCCCTCTGTCGGAGGGTTCGGTTGACACCGCCGTATTCGCCGCAACCAAGCGTATCTTTGGTGCGGGCCGCTCGTTCGAGACCGGTGGTTCGTTGACCATCATCGCGACGACAGACAACACCACTTCGGGCTTCGCCGGTGCCGTACGCGACGAACTCGTCGACATCGCCACCAGCGTTATCGCACTGTAAGGAACGCCATGTTTTCCTCGATCGAGGGGCTGCTCGCCGAGCACGCCGAACTGCAGACCGTCTTGTCGGACGCCGCTGTGCATTCCGACCCTGCGCGGGCTAAAAAGCTGAACCGTCGTTACGCCGAGCTCAACCAGATTGTTGCGGCGCACTCGGACTGGGAAACCACGACGAACGACATCCAAGCCGCACGCGAACTCGCGAAAGACGACCCAGCATTTGCCGAGGAAATTCCTGCGATGGAGGAACTCGTCGTTCAACAGGCTGAGAAGCTGCGTCGACTGCTGATTCCTCGTGACCCCGATGACGCCCGTGACATCATCATGGAAATCAAGGGCGGCGAAGGTGGCGAAGAGAGCGCACTGTTCGCGGCCGACCTGTTGCGCATGTACACGCACTACGCGGACTCGCGCGGCTGGCGTGTGGAGATCCTTGACAAGACCGAATCTGATTTGGGCGGTTACAAGGATGTGCAGGTTGCCATCAAGGCGAATGCTTCAGAACCTGCTAACGGTGCGTGGGCTCGCCTCAAGTACGAGGGTGGTGTGCACCGAGTGCAGCGTGTTCCCTCGACCGAATCGCAGGGCCGAATTCACACCTCGACCACTGGTGTATTGGTGTTCCCGGAAGTGGACGAGCCCGAAGAGGTCGAAATCCACCAAAACGATTTGCGAATCGACGTTTTCCGTTCCGGTGGCCCGGGCGGTCAGTCGGTAAACACGACGGACTCCGCCGTTCGCATCACCCACGTTCCTACCGGAATTGTGGTGTCGTGCCAGAACGAAAAGAGCCAGATTCAGAACCGTGAATCTGCAATGCGTGTGCTGCGCGCACGACTGTTGGCCCGTCAGCAGGAAGAACTTGCTGCTGTGGCGAGCGACGCTCGCAAGAGCCAGATCCGTGGCATGGACCGTTCTGAACGAATCCGTACCTACAATTTCCCCGAAAACCGCATCGCGGATCACCGCACCGGTTACAAGGCCTACAACCTCGACCAGGTCATGAATGGCGCACTGGATCCCATGATCGAGTCGTGCATCGCGGTGGACGAAGAGGCGCGACTTCAGGCTTTGGCCGACAACACATAACCGTGACTACGGTCAAACAGGCAGTTTCGGATCTCGCCGAGCGGTTCGCGCGCGCCGGGATTGTGTCGGCGACCGCCGATGCGGAACTGATTGTGGGTGCCGTCTGCGGGTGGAGCCGCGGCGAGGTAGCGACCCGGGCGTTCATGGGTACAGAGCTCAGTGACGAACAGTGGGACACGATTTTTGCGTGGTCCGAACGTCGTGCGATGCGTGAACCGTTGCAGCACATCACCGGTTTGGCCCCGTTCCGTCATATGGTCTTGAAAGTTGGCCCAGGGGCACTTGTCCCTCGCCCGGAAACTGAACTGGTCGCCGGCTGGGCAATCGAGGCGCTGTTGCAGGTACCGTCTCCGCAACCCATTGCCGTCGATCTGGGTGCAGGCACGGGTGCCCTGGCGCTTGCTTTGGCTACCGAGGTCCCCACTGCGACGGTGTATGCCGTGGAGCTGTCGGCCGATGCGCGCCACTGGGCGGCCCAGAATATCGCCGAATTCGGTGACGGTCGCGTGATGTTGGTTGCCGCCGACGCCGCGACGGCGTTGAGCGAACTCGACGGGACCGTCGATGTGGTGGTCACAAATCCGCCTTACATTCCTGAGTCCCAAATTCCCGCAGATTCCGAGGTCTCGCAGCACGAACCCGGCATGGCGTTGTACGGGGGACCCGACGGTCTCCGGGACATCCGCAGCTTTGTCGCTCGCGCGTTTCAACTGTTGCGTCCCGGCGGAACGCTCGTGTTAGAGCACGGGGACGACCAATCCGAGGCTGTCACACGCATCGCGCGGGACGCCGGCTTCCGACTTGTTGCCGCTCACACTGATCTGCTGCACAGAGAGCGCGCCATCACCGCCGTTCGCTAAGCCGACGCCGCTAGACTGACCACGATGTCAACGACCTACAACTGTTCCGATTCGGCCGAGCTGCTGAAGGGCATGCGCATGGCCCGAATGTCGATCGGTCGTGGCGAACTTATCGTC
Organism: uncultured Microbacteriaceae bacterium; assembly: GCA_937896185.1. Taxonomy (GTDB): domain Bacteria; phylum Actinomycetota; class Actinomycetes; order Actinomycetales; family Microbacteriaceae; genus MWH-TA3. The sequence goes on from CALBMG010000110.1 coordinate 5,294, forward strand.
CTGCCGACCGACACTGTGTACGGTGTGGGCGCTGATGCATTCCGCCCCGAGGCTGTGGCCAGGCTGCTGGAGGCGAAGGGTCGTGGCCGCCAGTCTCCGCCGCCCGTACTGGTTCCCGGCATCCCCACGCTGACCGCGCTGACGGAAACTGTGACCCCAGAAATCGAAGCTTTGGCCCAGGAATTTTGGCCGGGCGGACTCACCATTGTGGTGCCGGCCCGCAGCACCCTGAATTGGGATTTGGGTGACTCACACGGAACTGTGGCTGTCCGAATGCCCGCCGACCAAATCGCGTTGGAATTGCTCAGCGAAACGGGACCCCTCGCCGTGTCGAGCGCAAACCTGTCGGGCGAGCCAGCGGCATTGACATGCGATGAGGCTCGGGATTATTTGGGTGACTCGGTAGCCGTGTACCTGGATGCAGGGGAGTCATCGGGATCACGCAGCGGTTCCACCATCGTGGACGCCACACCTACGCTGACGGGTGGGCTGGTGCGCATTCTGCGTGACGGTGTTATTCCCCGCGACGCGATTCGGGAACTTCTCGGCCAGATCGACGAGGGCTAACGTGCTGCTGTACATCATGATTGGCCTCGTGTCGGCCATTGTCAGTTTCGGTGCATCACGTTTGTTGCTCAAATTGGCGCACAAATACCGGATTTATCCCGGAATCCGTGAACGCGATGTGCACTCGACGCCGATTCCACGACTCGGCGGTATTGCAATTGTGTTGGGTCTGCTGGTTGGTATCGCGGTAGCGAGCGCGATACCCAAGTTTGCGCCCGTGTTCATTGACCCGCTGCCCATTATCGGTCTGACCATCGCAGTTTTGCTGATGGCCGTTGTCGGTGTGCTTGACGATCTCTATGACCTCGACTGGATGCTCAAACTGGGTGCGCAGTTGCTGTCGGCGGGAATTATTGCGTGGTGTGGAATCCAGATCGTGAGCTTGCCGTTCCAGCAGATTTTGTTGCTGTCACCGGGGATGTCCCTGGTCATTACGGTCATCGGTGTGGTGCTCGTGATGAACGCAATCAACTTCATCGACGGCCTTGACGGCCTCGTTGCCGGCGTAACTCTGATTGCCGGCGCTGTCTTCTTCGTCTACTCCTATCTGTTGGCCACGGGTCCCGGACACACCCTCTATTTCAACCTTGCCAGCATGCTGACTGCCGTTCTGTGTGGTTCCATCATCGGTTTTTTGCCGATCAACTGGCACCCCGCAAAAATGTTTATGGGGGATTCCGGTGCTCTCGTTATCGGGCTCATCATGGCCGCGTCCTCGATTTCTGTCACCGGTCAGGTTGACCCCGCCATCATCATGCCTGGTCAGCTGATTCCCGCGTTTATTCCGTTGGCGTTGCCGCTGGCGGTACTTGTTATTCCCCTGGTGGACTTTGTGTGGGCCGTGACCCGCCGCGTCACTGCGGGACGTTCACCGTTCGCTGCTGACCGCAAGCACCTCCATCACCGACTGCTGGACATGGGGCACACCCATTTCCAAGCGGTCCTGATTCTCTATGCGTGGACGGCTGTTGTCGCCGTGGGGGTTTTCCTCTTCATGTTTGTGCCCGCTCGTGTGGCTGTCATCGTGCTCGTCGTAGGACTCATCACGACAACCGTTCTCACCATCCTGCCTTTGGGCCGCAAGACCACAGTTTCCGAAACAGAGGACACCGAATGACACAGCCGACAGCCACCGAGCTTGCACGCCGAGCCCTGATCACTGCACTGCGCTGGGGCGGGTTCGTTTCTGCGGCAATCGCGGTTATCGGGGGAGTCATCGGCTGGTTCGTCGCCGAGTGGAGCGGAGTTTGGGGTGCGCTTATCGGTTCCGGTGTCGGGTTTGTGTTCCTCGGCTTCACGGCGGTCAGTATTTTGCTGGGGTTCAAGATCTCGGGCGGGTCACTGGTCAGTGGCGCTTTCTTTGGAGTTGTCCTGGGCGGATGGCTCCTGAAATTTGCGCTGTTCCTCGTCGTAGCGTTCGCCATCAACGATTCAACGGTCGTGGACGAAAAAGTGGCCTTTGTCTCGTTAATTGCCGCCGTGATTGGTGCGTTGACCAGCGACGTACTCGCCATCAACCGTGCACGAATCCCCGTCGTCGACATGCTAGGCTAGACCCGATTGATGCCCTCGCCGCGCTGTAAGGCGCCCCGAACCAGGAGACAACGCTGTTCATGACTGCCAGCTCCGCCTTGCTCGCTGCCGAGAGTGAATCCACCGGCGTTCAGTTCCACGCCCCGTCAATCTGGGAGTTTTACCCCGAAGCGATTCTGTTCGCAGACACTCCATTCGAGATGAACCGCATCATGATCATCCGCATGATCATGATTGCTGTCCTGGTTCTCGTATTCTGGCTCGGCACCCGCCGCATGACGGTCGTTCCCGGCCGCTTCCAGGGCCTCATCGAAATGTCGCTCGACCTCGTTCGCGTCAGCATCGCCGAGGACCTTCTGGGCAAGAAGGACGGTCGCCGTTTCCTTCCCCTGCTCACCACAATCTTCTTCTTGGTGTTGTTCCTCAACATCACCGGTATCGTCCCCGGTTTCAACATCGCGGGTACCTCGGTAATTGGCATCTCGCTGGTGCTCGCCGTGGCATCGTACATCGCCTTTATTTACGCAGGTCTGCGCAAGCACCCCGCCGCATTCGTTCGTAACGCGCTGTTCCCGCCCGGAGTTCCGCCGGCGTTCTACATCGTCGTGACTCCGATCGAGTTCATTTCGACCTTCGTTCTGCGCCCCGTCACCCTGACGCTGCGACTCCTCATGAACATGGTCGTCGGACACCTCCTGCTCGTCCTGATGTTCGCGGGAACTCACTTCCTGTTCTTCGGTGACACCGCATGGGCCGTGAAGTCTCTCGGACTGGGCACACTGGCTTTCGGCATCGTCTTCTCGCTGTTCGAAATCCTGGTCGCAGTACTCCAGGCATACGTTTTCACCCTCTTGACCGCCGTCTACCTCCAGCTCGCGCTGGCGGAAGAACACTAAACCCCCGATTCACCTCGAATCACCAACGGAAGGAAACCCCATGGTTCTCGCAGAACTCACAGGTAACATCGCAACCGTCGGCTACGGTCTCGCAGCCATCGGCCCCGCTATCGGCGTAGGTATCGTCGTCGGCAAGACCATCGAGTCGGTTGCTCGCCAGCCTGAACTCCAGGGTCGTCTCACGGTTCTCATGTACATCGGTATTGCATTCACCGAAGCACTCGCCTTCGTGGGTATCGCAACCGGCTTCATCTTCAGCTAAGAAAGTCACCCATGCTCAACGCACTCGTTTGGGCGTCGGAAGCTACTGAACCGACACCCAACCCGCTGATTCCAGCGGTGTATGACATTGTTTGGTCGGTTATTCCGTTCGCCATTGTCCTGTTCCTGTTTTGGAAGATCGTTCTTCCTCGCATGCAGGCAACTCTGGACGAGCGCGCCGAGAAGATCGAGGGTGGCATTGCGCTGGCCGAGAACGCTCAGGCAGAAGCCCAGGCCGCTCTCGAACAGTACAACCAGCTCCTCGCCGAGGCTCGCGCCGAAGCAGCAGACATCCGCGACAAGGCACGCGCCGAAGGTGGCGTGATCCTCGCGGAACTGCGCGACCAGGCCACCGCTGACGCTCAGGCAATCACCGCCAAGGCACACGCAACGATCGAAGCCGAGCGTCTGGCCGCAATCCAGTCGCTGCGCGCCGAAGTTGGCACTCTGGCTCTCGACCTCGCAGGTCGCGTCATCGGCGAGCACGTCGCCGACGACAAGAAGGCATCTGCACTGGTTGACCGCTACCTCGCCGACCTCGAATCGACCGGGAAGAAGAAGTAAATGAGTAGTGCAACACGAGTAGCAGTTGATTCGGCTCGCGCCGAGCTCGCTGGCACCAAGGCAGTAAAGCACGCGACCGGTGTCGCGATCCTTGCTGCTGGCCGTGCAATTGGCGAGAACGCTGCGCTTCGTGCTGCTCTGGCCAACCCGGTCGCCGACTCGAAGGCCAAGCAGGACCTCGTGTCTGCTGCCTTCGCCGGTGCCGACAAGGTTGCGCTCACGCTTCTGAAGTCTCTGGTGGCACACCGCTGGTCCAGCGGTGACGATCTGCTCGCCGGTATCGAAGAAATCGGCATCCGTGCCGTTGCTTCGTCGGCAAAGGCCGGAACCGAGGCGGAACTCTTCGCTTTCGGTCGCGCCGTTGCCGCAAACCCCGATCTGGAACTCGCTCTGGCATCCAAGCGTGGTGACGCGACGGCGCGTCGTGCGCTGGCTACCGCGGTGCTGGGCTCCGCATCGCCGGCAACCACCGAAATCGTGGCACACCTGGTCAGCCAGCCTCGCGCTCGCCGCCCTCGCGTGCTCATCGATTTTGCCGAGCGCACCGTGGCCGATCAGTCGGGCCGTGGAGTGGCAACCGTCACCTCCGCAACCACGCTGTCACAGAAGCAGATCGACCGTGTCGCCGCGATTCTGTCGGCCAAGTACGGTCGAGATCACCACATCGATGTCATCGTTGACGACGCAATCGTTGGCGGACTGCACATCAACGTCGGAAACGACACTATTGACGCGAGCATCCGTTCGCGCCTTACCGAACTCTCCTCGAAACTAGCCAGCTAGCGCTGGCCACACCTATTAGGGAAGAACATGGCTGAACTCACTATCAACCCGGACGAAATCCGCAAGGCGCTGAGCGCGTTCGCAAAGTCGTACGAGCCGTCGAAGGCAAAGTCGACCGAAGTCGGACACGTTATTGACGCCGGTGACGGTATTGCACACGTCGAGGGCTTGCCCAGTGTTATGGCAAACGAGCTCATTCGTTTCGCTGACGGCACTTTGGGCCTCGCACTGAACCTCGATGAAAACGAGATCGGTGTTGTGGTTCTCGGTGAGTTCACCGGAATCGAAGCTGGTCAGGAAGTCTTCCGCACCGGTGAGGTTCTCTCCTCGCCCGTTGGTGACGGATTCCTCGGCCGCGTTGTCGACCCCCTGGGTAACCCCATCGACGGACTGGGTGACATCAAGGCTGAAGGCCGCCGCGCACTCGAGCTTCAGGCTCCTGGCGTTATGGCCCGCAAGTCAGTTCACGAACCACTACAGACCGGCATCAAGGCAATCGACGCCATGATTCCTGTTGGCCGCGGCCAGCGTCAGTTGATCATTGGTGACCGTCAGACCGGAAAGACCGCTATCGCGATCGACACCATCATCAACCAGAAGGCGAACTGGGAGTCAGGCGACGTAAAGAAGCAGGTTCGCTGCATCTACGTTGCAATCGGTCAAAAGGGTTCGACCATCGCATCAGTAAAGGCTTCGCTAGAAGCTGCTGGCGCAATGGAATACACCACCATCGTTGCTTCACCTGCATCAGACCCAGCAGGTTTCAAGTACCTAGCTCCTTACACCGGTTCTGCAATTGGTCAGC
>CALBMG010000111.1 GCA_937896185.1 uncultured Microbacteriaceae bacterium
CCAAGCCCAAACGAATGGTCTGCAGCAGTCGTTCCACACATTCTTCGAATGCGTTGCCCCCACGAATTGGCGTCAGCAAAAGGTTCGTGGTGGCGAGACCGAGTCCGGCCTGCTCGGACAGCAGACCGGACTCGTCACCCGCAATGACGGCATCGCCAACGAGGTCGGCCAGTGGCCGATCGTGATGCGACGACGCGGTCATCGATTCCCCTTTGTGTGTTTAGACCGGTGTGACGTAGGCACCCGAGATGCCGCCATCAACCAGGAAGGTCGAGCCGGTGATGAACGACGAGTCGTCCGATGCGAGGAATGCCACCGCTGCAGCAAGCTCCTCGGCCTTGGCGAAACGGCCGATCGGGATGTGCACGAGTCGCCGCTGGGCGCGCTCGGGGTCCTTGGCGAACAGTTCCTGCAACAGGGGGGTGTTCACCGGGCCGGGGCACAGTGCGTTGACGCGGATTCCCTGACGCGCGAACTGGACGCCCAATTCACGGCTCATGGCGAGCACGCCACCCTTGGATGCGGTGTACGAGATCTGCGAGGTTGCGCTGCCCATGACGGCGACAAACGAGGCGGTGTTGATGATCGAACCGCTGCCCTGCTTGACCATGTGGCGCAGTGCCGCGCGGCAGCACAGGTAGACGCTCTTCAGGTTGACGTCCTGAACTTTTTGCCATGCGGGAAGTTCGGTGGTTTCAATGGAGTCATCGTCGGGGGGCGAAATTCCAGCGTTGTTGAATGCCACGTCGACGCTTCCGTACACCTTGAATGCGGTGTCGAACAGGTTGTTGACCTGGTCTTCGTCGGTGACGTTGACCTGCACGAACAGGCCTCCCACTTCGGCGGCTGCGGCCTCACCGGTTTCGGGGTTCATGTCGCCGATGACGACGGTGGCCCCTTCGGCGGCAAAGCGCTTTGCGGTGGCAAAACCGATTCCGCTGGCACCTCCGGTGATGACGGCGACTTTGCCCGCCATGCGCTGGGTGAGGTCGATCTTTTCGATACTCATGTGTTTCTCCTTACTGGGTGGGGCCGACTAGTCGGTGGTGATGAAAACGTTTTTTTCTTCGGTGAAGTGCAGGGGTGCGTCGGGGCCGAGTTCGCGTCCCAAGCCGGACTGCTTGAAACCACCGAAGGGGGTGTTGAATCGCACCGATGAGTGCGAGTTGACCGACAGGTTGCCGCTCTCGACTCCGCGGGACACGCGGATTCCGCGCCCGATATCACGAGTCCAGATGGAACCTGAGAGGCCAAATTCGGTGTCGTTGGCGAGGGCGATGGCATCCGCCTCGTCATCGAATGGCACAACGGCGACGATGGGCCCAAAGATTTCGTCGGTCATGCAACGGTCGGTGCGCGAGTCGGGCAGCACCACGGTGGGGGCGAACCAGAAACCCTTACCCTCGGGCGCGTTGCCGCGGAATGCCACATTGGCTCCGTCGAGGTATTCGGACACGCTGTCGTGGTGCGCGCGCGACACGAGCGGGCCGACCTCGGTGGTGTCCAGTCGGGGGTCACCAACGACGACACCCTTGACGGCGGGCTCGAGCAGTTCGAGGAACTTGTCGTATGCCGAACGTTCGACGAGGATTCGGCTTCGGGCGCAGCAGTCCTGTCCCGCGTTTTCGAACACCGAGTACGGCGCGGTCGCTGCGGCCTTTTCCAGATCGGCGTCCGCGAACACGATGTTGGCGCTCTTGCCGCCGAGTTCGAGTGTGACGCGCTTGATCTGGTCGCTCGCTCCGCGCATGATTCGCTTGCCGACCTCGGTCGAACCGGTGAACACGATTTTCCGGACGGCGTCGTTGGTGACGAAACGTTCACCGACGACAGAGCCCTTGCCAGGAATGACCTGGAACAGTCCCTCGGGAAGTCCTGCTTCGAGAGCGAGTTCACCCAGTCGCATGGTCGACAGTGGTGTCCATTCGGCGGGTTTGATCAGCACGGCGTTGCCGGCGGCCAGTGCGGGGGCGAAACCCCACGAGGCGATAGTCATGGGGAAGTTCCATGGTGTGATGATGCCGACGACCCCGAGCGGTTCGTTGAAGGTGATGTCGATTCCGCCGGCGACGGGGATTTGCTTTCCCAAAAGTCGTTCGGGTGATGCCGAGAAGTATTCCAGCACGTTACGCACGTGTTCGGCTTCCCAACGGGCCTGGCCGATGGGGTGGCCCGAGTTGCGGACCTCGAGTTGTGCCAGAGTTTCGACATCGCTATCGACCTTGTCCGCAAAGTCGCGCAGCATCTTTGCGCGGTCGGCTGGGTTCAGTCCAGCCCAAACCTTCTGGGCTTTCTGTGCCCGCACAATCGCCGCATCGGTGTCTTCGACCGTGGCATGCTCGATTGTTTCCATGGCCTCTTCGGTGGCCGGGTTGATCAGGGTGTAGCTCACTGTGTGCTCCTTGCGTTGCGTGCTGCGGCGATGAGTCCGTCGAACAGTCGACCGTCGTTGAGTGTCTGCTCGGGGTGCCATTGCACGCCGATTCCAAAGGTTGCACCTTCGACTTCGATGGCTTCGATGATTCCATCGTCACTGCGGGCGGTAACCCGCAGCCCTTCCCCGACTTCGTCGATGGCCTGGTGGTGGTACATCGCACCGGTCACGGTGTCGCCGACCAGGTGACCTAGTTCCGAGTCGGTGTCCACATCGAGTTCACCGATCGTGAATGTGCCACCGCCGACCTGGTATTTGTGTGAGCCCACGACATCGGGCAGGTGCTGAATCAGCGAACCACCCTGGTGCACGTTGAGCAGCTGGGCTCCACGGCAGATCGCCAACAGCGGCAGGTCACGCCGCAGGGCCTCGGCAATCAGAGCATCCTCGAGCAGATCGCGTCGGGTGTCGGGTTCATCAGTGTGTTCGCCCGGGGTTTGACCGTAACGTGCCGGATCGACATCACGGCCACCGCACACCACCAGACCGTCGAGTCCATCCAGCACGGTGGCGGCAGCCTCGGCGTCGAATGGTTGCGGGGGAACAATGACGGCGATGCCGCCCGCGCTGAAGTCCACCGTGGCGCCCGTGTTGCGCGTGATGGTGGAAGGCGAGAACGAGGCCAAGGTCGGCGAGGCCGCTGCCGAAATCGCCGAGGCGGTGGAGGAGGCGGCCAAGGGGGCTTAGGCTGGCGCCTGCTTCTGATCGCCGGGGGTCTGGTAGTGACCTTGCTGCTGAGTACCGGCGAGCCTGCTGGACAGATGATTGTTGACGCCGAATCGGAAAGCCGGGCAACGCCAAGCGCAAGGCTCGCTGACTTTGGCGTCACCGAAACGTTGGAGATCATCCCGCTGGTCAACTGGCATGCCGCGCGCGACGACCTG
>CALBMG010000112.1 GCA_937896185.1 uncultured Microbacteriaceae bacterium
ACGGAAACACCCGATCGCGTCGTCCACGTGTGCCTCACGAGCGGGACCACCGGTCAGTCGAAACTGGTTGAACTGACCGAAAAGACCGCGGCACGGAGGACGAATGGGTACACCGAGCTGTGGCCCGTCGCCCACGCTGTGTCACTGTTCCGCAGCAGCTCGATCGCCGGTTTCGGTGCAGTGATATCCGCGATCCGCGAGCGACAACCGTACATCCCGGTCAGCGCGCTCGATCGTCCCACCCTCGAACTGATCGCGTCACCACACGTGACTGAGCTGAGCGGTGCGCCCAACCAGGTCGTACAGCTCGTTCTCGCGGCCGAGGCCACCCAGATTGACCTTCATTTCACGACCATCCTCACCGCGGGCGCCCCTCAAACCCCGGAGTTTTTGGCGGTGGCGCGACGCGTCTGCGACGGTGTGATCAGCAACGTGTACGGGTCAACCGAATGCGGCACTGCCGCGTATTCCACCGAGGAAGCCGCCGCCGCATTCCGGGGAAAACCGGCACTTTCAACCGTTTTCGAGGTCGTCGACCTGGATCGCCAGCCCGTCGAACACGGAGTTGAGGGCGAAATTCGCTATCGTGGCCCCGCTCAGTGCACGACCTATCGTGTCGACGGTGAGTTGGTCCACTTCACGGACGATGAGGGCTGGTTTTACCCCGGAGACCTTGGTCGAATCGAAGCAGACGGGACCGTCGTCATTACGGGGCGCGTCGGCGACGTCATCAACATCGGTGGAGTCAAGGTCAACCCACTGATTGTGGAGGCCGCGGCCGAATCAATTGACGGCGTTCGTGATGCGGGGTGTGCGTCTGTGACGCTGTCGAACGGGATGGCACATTTGGTGCTGGCCGTCGTGGTGCGTGACCAGGCGGCGCGAGCGGCCGTGGTTTCCATGCTCGAATCACGCGACCCGATTGGTCGACCGAATCTCGTCGTTGATGTGCCGACGATTCCACGCAACCGAAACGGGAAGATCGATCGCGCGCTCCTGTCGGCGACGTTGACGGCGGCGATTCAGATAACGCCCGCTTCCTAGAAGGGCGGGCGCGGCCCCTGCTGACGGTCCTCCCACGCGAGGAACATGTTGTCGTCGTGGATTGACCG
>CALBMG010000113.1 GCA_937896185.1 uncultured Microbacteriaceae bacterium
GGCGCCGGGCCTTGCCATTCGTAAGCGACAGTACCCGGCGGATGTTGGTACCAGCCCGGATCCTTGTAGTCATCGCGGGCGAGACCCTCGACAACGTCTACAACTAGGCGTGAACCTCGACGAACTGACCCGCGAGGTTCACCCCTCGTGGCGTTCGTTGATTGACAGCCACCGAGCCCTGCTCGAGGAAATCCTCACCGAGCTCCACGCGAGGCAAGGCCGAGGCGAGGTTATCGCGCCTACTTTCCCCCACATCCTTCGGGTACTCCACACCGATCGGGCCGCAATACGCGTCTTGATCGTGGGACAGGACCCTTATCCCACGGCTGGGCATGCCGTGGGGCTCAGCTTTGCGACCGAAAAGTCGACTCGGCCTCTCCCCCGAAGTCTGGCCAACATTTTTCGCGAACTTGCCACAGACACCGGGAGGCAAGCTCCCGAATCGGGCGACCTGACCGGTTGGGCGGAGCAGGGTGTGATGCTGCTGAATCGAGTGCTAACCGTCACTGTCGGCGAAGCGGGCTCTCATCGCGGGATCGGTTGGGAACGTTTCACCGACGCGATCGTCGAATCGCTAATTGCCCGCGACACCCCGTTGGTGGCCATCCTGTGGGGCGCGGATGCACAAACGCTGCGGCCGATACTCGGAGATGCTCCTGTTATTTCTTCGGCACACCCTTCACCCCTATCCGCGCACCGAGGTTTCGTGGGCTCACGACCCTTCACCCGGACAAATGCGTTGCTCGAAGCGGCACACGCCGAACCGGTTCGGTGGGATAAAACAACGAGCAGCTACTGAAATACACTGACACCATGAGCCACGACATCAGCTTGCGCCCCGTAACCGGGGACGATGCCGCACAAATCGTGGACATCTACAACAACTACATCGCCACCTCGACCGTCACCTTTGACGAAGCACCGTGGGACACCGAGTCGATGTTGCACAAGATTCACTCCATTCGGGACAAGGGGCTCCCTTTCCTGGTTGTAGAAGTTGACGGCGTCGTGGCGGGTTACGGCTACCTTTCCACATGGCGCGAAAAGAGTGCATTCGACCGAACAGCCGAGAACACTCTGTATTTGCGACCGGAGTTCCAGGGAATGGGTGCCGGCGGCAGGCTCTTGGATGCGCTTCTTTCCGAGGGGCAGGTCGCGGGGATTCGCGAGGTTGTTGCCGTGATCACCGACAGTGACGACGCCACAGGATCAATCGCGCTCCACACCGCACGCGGCTTCGAGCAGGTCGGCAGCATGCCGAACGTGGGCTACAAATTCGGTCGTTGGCTGGGCGTCGTCATGATGCAGAAATCTCTGCGCGGTTAGGTCACCAACGCTTTCGTTACCTTGTGTGACGACGACAGTTGGGGAAACCCCCGAGGGTATTTACTCTGGAGGGACTCTTGAACGAAAGGTTCCCCATGTCTTGGAAGTTTGAAACCCAGCAGATCCACGCTGGTGCAGCGCCCGACCCCACGACGAACGCACGTGCAACGCCGATTTATCGCACCACGGCGTACGTCTTTGACAACGCAGACCACGCAAAGAACCTGTTTGCTTTGGCGGAATTCGGCAACATCTATACCCGCATCATGAACCCCACTCAGGACGTGGTCGAAAAGCGCATCGCCGCGCTCGAGGGAGGCACCGCAGCTCTGCTCGTGTCGTCGGGCCAGGCCGCAATCACCTACTCGGTATTGAACATTGCCGGCGCCGGCGACCACATTGTGGCATCATCCAGCATCTACGGCGGCACTTACAACCTGTTCAACTACACCCTCGCCAAGCTGGGCATCGAGGTCACGTTTGTTGAAAACCAGGACGACCTCGAGGAATGGCGTAACGCCGTTCGCCCCAACACGAAGCTGTTCTTTGCCGAGACCATCGCGAACCCACAGATCAACGTGTTGGACATCGCCGGAGTTTCGGGCGTCGCACACGAGGCACACCTGCCGTTGATTGTCGACAACACCATCGCCACCCCCTACCTGATTCGTCCGTTCGAGCACGGCGCCGACATCGTCGTCCACTCGGCGACTAAGTTCCTCGGTGGCCACGGCACTGTTGTTGCCGGTGCGATCGTCGACGGCGGCAAGTTCGAATGGTCGAAGAATGTCGACAAGTTCCCCGGCCTCACCGAGCCCGACCCCTCGTACCACGGAGCCTCGTTCACCACCGTTCTGGGTGATGGCATTGCCTACATCATCAAGGCGCGCGTACAGTTGCTGCGTGACGTCGGAGCCGCACTGTCCCCCGATAACGCGTTTGCTGTACTGCAGGGCATCGAGACCCTCAGCCTGCGCATCGAACGTCACGTCGAAAACGCACTTGCTGTGGCCCGCTGGTTGGAAGCCCACGACGACGTCGCCTCGGTGTCGTACGCAGGCCTGGAATCGAGCCCCTGGTACGCGGCAGGTCAGAAGTACGCCCCCAAGGGCACTGGCGCCGTTCTCTCGTTCGAACTCAAGGGCGGCGTAAACGCCGGCCGTGCGCTGGTCGAGAGCACCGAACTGTTCAGCCACGTGGCCAACATTGGTGACGTGCGTTCGCTGATCATCCACCCTGCGTCGACGACCCACTCGCAGTTGACCCCCGAACAGCAGCTGACCTCGGGTGTCACCCCCGGTTTGGTCCGCCTCTCTGTCGGCCTCGAGCACATCGACGACATCCTCGCCGACCTCGAGAACGGCTTTGCCGCGGCACGTAAGGCAGCACTCAACTAACACGTTGATGTTTCGTGATGGGCGTCGAGCGCAGGCTCGGCGCCCATTGCCGTATCAGGGATGCGAGAATAGAGACACCATGGATTGGCAGATGTCTGAAGAAACGGTTCCCTCGGCTTTCGTGACCGAGGCGCACAGCCGTTCATTGGGCGCGCCACCCGTGACCGGCGCATGGCGCGATGGCGACCACCCGGGCAACCGTCGATTCGCTTTTGTTGGCGATGTTGCACTCGAGAGCGGCAGCGTCCTTCCCCGTGTGCGCATGGCGTACGAGACCTGGGGCACGTTGAACGCGGACGCGTCGAACGCACTGTTGCTGGTTCATTCGCTCACCGCAGATTCTCACGCCGTCGGCGTCGCAGGCCCAGGGCACGTGACCGACGGCTGGTGGAATCCCATCGTGGGACCCGGACTTGCTATTGACACCGACAAATGGTTTGTGGTCTGCCCCAACACACTGGGCGGCTGCCAGGGATCAACGGGACCCTCGTCGGTGACCACCGACGGGCGCGAATGGGGTTCACGTTTCCCCTACCTGACGATTCGCGACCAAACCACCGCATTGAAGCAGCTCGCCGACTCACTCGGAATCGACCAGTGGGGTGCCGTCGTCGGCGGCAGCGCAGCGGGAATGAGCGCACTCGAATACGCGGTCACATACCCCGACAAGGTTGAACGGCTGGCCCTGCTCGCCACGACAGCGATTACGAGCGCCGACCAGATTTCGTTGAACTGCGTGCAAACCGAAGCCGTCCGAATGGACCCCGAGTTCTCAGATGGCGACTACTACGAAAACGAGGTCGGCCCTTACCGCGGCCTCGCACTGGCGCGCCGCTTGGCGTTGTTGTCGTACCGCTCCCCCGAGGAATTCAACGACCGTTTTGACCGTTCGTGGCAGAGCGGCATCAGCCCCTTGGGCGCCGGCGGCCGTTTCGCCGTCGAAAGCTACCTCGACTTCCACGGCAACAAATTCACCCGACGGTTCGACGCAAATTCCTACATTTCGCTCGTGGACGCCATGAGCTCACACGATGTGACCCGTGATCGTGGTTCGTTGAAGGACGTGTTGGGAACGGTAACCGCACGCGCAATTGTGGTGGGAATCGACTCGGACCGTTTGTTCCCTCTCGAGCAACAGATCACCCTGGCGGAATACTTGCCGGGACACATCGGCGGCCGTGATGCTCGTGTCATGTCGTCACCCTTCGGTCACGACGCGTTCCTGATCGACCACGACACTGTGGCCGGATACCTGCGCGAACTGCTCGACGACTAGTCGGATTCGGGCGCAACCAGCCCGGCGATAACCTGTGGGATCTGGGCGACCAGTTCGGCCAGCACAAACGGGCCACCCTGTGACGCGCGATGCGCCGCCTCGGAGTGAATCCACACCGAGGTCGCGGCAATGGGGACCAAGTCAGCCTCAGATACCTCGCCGTGGGCGCACTGCGAGGCAAGGATTGCCCCCATGATTCCCGCGAGAACGTCCCCGGCCCCGGCGATAGCCAGCCACGAGGTGGGGGCATCGAGGCGCACACTGCCCCCTGCGCCGGCAACATAGGTCGTGGCCCCCTTGAGCACCACCGTGACACCCAAGAATCGTGCGGCCAGCGTGGCGAATTCTTCGGGCTCTGCCTCGACTGCAGCGCGGGATACGCCCAACAACTGGGCCAGTTCGCCCGCATGCGGTGTGGCAATCACCAGACCGCGTGCATGACGTGACAACAAATTCAGCGCACCCGCATCGACGACAGCAGGGAGAGCTTCATCCAAAATTCGTGCCGCGGCAACCAGCTGAGCGCCATCAACTGTGGTGACACCAGAACCGACCACCCACGCCCCAGCGCGCGAATCGCCGAGCACGACTTCGGGACGGTGTTGCAACACTGCAGCACCCACTGCCTCGGGTCCGACATATCGAACCATGCCGATACCCGCATGCAGTGCGCCATCGACGCCCAACAGCGCCGCACCCGGGTAATTAACCGAGCCGGTCACGAACCCCACGACACCTCGAGAGTACTTATCCGAGCCACTGTGCGGGGCGTGAACATAGTCGCGCGCTTCGTCCGCGGTAAAGGCTCGTGCACTCACGCATCCAGCCTAAAGGTGTCGATAGTGTGGAAGAAACATCGAGGAGCACCATGACAATCCCCGCGCTTTTCCAGCCGTTGACACTGCGATCGACAACCATCCCCAACCGGATCTGGTTGTCGCCCCTGTGTGAATACTCGGCGGGCTTCGACGGGATTCCCACCGACTGGCACATGGTGCACCTCGGCCAGGTCGCGATCGGCCGTGCAGGCCTCGTCATGGCCGAGGCGACCGCGATTGAACCCGCAGGACGCATTTCGCCCCACGACGTGGGCATCTGGAACGACGCCCAACGCGACGCGTGGAAACCCATCACCGCGTTCATCCGCTCGCAGGGCTCGGTACCTGCGATCCAACTAGCCCACGCCGGACGCAAGGGAAGCTCCGCACCGGGATGGGGTGTCGACTACGAGGGCACGGCGAATCCCGAACAAGGCGGATGGCAGACAGTCGCCCCCAGCGCGGTCGCTTTTACCGGTTATGACGCACCCATCGAACTGACGACAACCGAAATCGACACCCTGGTCGCGCAGTGGGCCGCAGCGGCACGTCGCGCACTGGATGCTGGTTTTGAGGTCATCGAAGTCCACGCCGCTCACGGATATTTGTTGCACGAATTCCTGTCGCCGTTGACAAACTTCCGCACCGACAACTACGGCGGCAGCCTCGACAACCGTGCCCGAATCGTGCTCGAGGTAATTCAGGCAGTCCGCGCCGAAACCGGCCCCGAGGTCCCGATGTTTGTGCGATTCAGTGCCACAGACTGGACCGACGAAGGTTTGCAGCCCGCAGAGGTCGAGCAGGTCGCCGTGTGGGCTCACGAAGCCGGGGCCGACTTCATGGACATTTCGACCGGCGGAATCCAGGGCGGAATTCACATTCCCACGGGCCCGGGATATCAGGTGAGATTCGCCGAGAGCGTTCGA
>CALBMG010000114.1 GCA_937896185.1 uncultured Microbacteriaceae bacterium
GATCTGTGGTGACCGTGCGCGGCGTCGGCTACAAGTTCAGCGGCGACGAGGACTAGCGGCCGAGCAGCTTCTGCAGGTCGGCGAGGCGGGCGTCCCACTCGGCACCCACGCGGGTCGCCCACTCGGCCAGCTCCGACAGCGGCTGGGACCGCAACCGGTACCGCACCTCGCGACCCACGCGCTCCGAGGTCACGAGCCCGGCGCGGTCGAGCGCCAGGTCGGCCGTTTCGAACCCGGCCACGGCCGCCCGCGCGAGGTCCCGGGCCTGGGCCGCGTCGCGAATTCGCACGTCGTCCCCCAGCCGCAACCGGGCCGCCAGCCACGCCAGCAGCAGGATCGCCAGCAGCGACCCGCCGAAGAAGGCGAGGTCCCACTTGTTCCGTTCCTTGGTCGTTCGCCAGCGGAACTCGAAGGCGACACCGCGGAAGATCAGCGCCAGCAGCATCAGCGTGTTTGCCGCATTGTCAAAGAATCCACTGCCGACAGCCAGCCAGAGCCCACGCTTGTCAAAAATTTTTTCGCCACGACGACGAGCACGGGAAATTACAAAAAGAATGGCGGTGCCCATAAACAACACATGGGCAAGACGATTGAAGACAAGAGGCGCCAGCCCCGCGTCATCGGGTGCCTGATTCAACAGAATCAGAAAACCGCCGATGAAGAGACCGCTGGTGACACTTAACACCAAACCTTTGAGGTTGGGGCGTACAGCATTCGGGTCGGGTGCGAAACCCACGAGAACGATGGCGACCAATACCAGTGCCAGCGCAATGATGTTCAGCGTCGACAACGTCTCACCCGATGCGATACCAATCGCGATGGGGAAGATGGCCGACACGAGTGCCGTGGTGGGCGACAGGATACTGATCGGACCGATCGACAAGGCGGCATACAGCAGCGTGATGGCGATGGCGCCCACAATTCCCGCGGCGAAACCCCAACCCATCGATTCGGGCGTGTACTTTGCGCCGAAAATCAGTGAGGCGCCGGACAGCAGGAACAACCCCACGAACGCACCCATCGTCGTGACCACGATGGGGTTCATGCGCCGGGACGCTAAACCTCCGACGAAATCAGCTGTCCCATAAACGGCCGCAGCGGCGAGGCCCAAAACGATGCTCCACATAATCCATCCAGCCTAGCCATCGGGCTGTAACAGTACGCAACACCGGACATGGAACCGGGTTCACGGCATAGGCTGAACCTACGAAAGTTTCTCGCCAGAAAAGGAGGCAACACTCATGGCTCGTATCCACAACGACATCACCGAAACGTTTGGAAATACGCCCCTCGTCCGACTGAACAAGGTAACCGAAGGTTGCGTTGCCACCGTTTTGGCAAAGCTCGAATTCTTTAACCCCAGCTCGAGCGTCAAGGACCGACTCGGCATCGCAATCGTGGATGCTGCGGAAGAATCCGGCGCGTTGAAGCCCGGCGGAACCATCGTCGAGGCCACCTCGGGCAACACCGGTATTGCGCTCGCAATGGTGGGTGCTGCACGCGGTTACAACGTTGTACTGACAATGCCCGAGACAATGAGCATCGAGCGTCGCGCCTTGTTGCGTGGATTCGGTGCTGAATTGATTCTGACCCCCGGCCCCGAGGGAATGAAGGGCGCTGTCGCCCGTGCCGAACAGATCGCGGCAGAACGCGGAGCTGTGCTGGCCCGTCAGTTTGAAAACGAAGCCAACGCGGCAATCCACCGCGCAACGACGGGCCCCGAAATCTGGAACGACACCGACGGTGCCGTCGACATCTTTGTGGCTGGCGTCGGAACAGGTGGAACCGTGTCCGGAACGGGCCAGTTCCTGAAGTCGCAGAAGCCGGGAATCCAGGTCATCGCCGTAGAGCCCGAGGAATCGCCGATTCTCAACGGTGGCGCCCCCGGCCCCCACAAGATTCAGGGAATCGGCGCGAACTTTGTCCCCGATGTGCTGGACCGCGAAATCTATGACGAAGTTATCGATGTCAACATCGCCCAGGCTGTCGAGGTCGCACGTCGACTGTCGACCGAAGAGGGCATCCTGGCAGGAATTTCGTCGGGAGCAACGGTCAAGGCTGCGCTGGATGTGGCGAAACGTCCCGAGAACGCCGGCAAGACGATTGTGGTGATTGTCGCCTCGAACGGTGAACGTTACCTCTCGACAGTGCTATTCGAGGGTATCCTCGATTAAGTGAACCCGATCTCTCGCCTTTCCGAAGACATCCGAACGGCGTTGAGTCGGGACCCGGCCGCCCGCAACGGTCTGGAAATAGTGCTGGTGTCCAGCGGCCTGCATGCCGTGTGGGGCTATCGCATTTCTCACCTGTTGTGGCGTGCGCGGCTGAGACTGGTGGCCCGTGTTCTGTCACAATTCACCCGTTTCCTGACCGGTGTCGAAATTCACCCCGGTGCGACCATCGGCCGACGGTTCTTTATCGACCACGGCATGGGCGTTGTGATTGGCGAAACCGCGGTCATCGGTGACGATGTTCTGCTGTTCCACGGAGTCACACTGGGTGGACGCGGAATCGAAAAGGATTGCCGCCGGCACCCCTCGGTGGGAAATCGGGTCGAAATCGGGGCGAACGCAACCGTGCTCGGGCCCGTCCACATCGCCGACGACGCCAAGGTGGGTGCCAACGCCGTCGTTTTGACCGATGTCCCCGTCGGTGCCACAGCTGTCGGAGTCCCGGCGCGTATTCTTAAATAACGTCGCACGTCAGCAGGAAGGAGTCACCGCATGATCAAGTTCATCACCCGTATTTTGTTTCCGCCGTTGATTCGCCTGTTGTTCGCTGCATCGGTGACGGGGCGCAAGAACATGCCCGCTCACGGCGGCGTTATTATCGCCAGCAACCACTTGTCCTTCTTTGACAGTGTGATTATCACCATCCTGTCCCGTCGCGCGGTGTCGTTCCTCGCGAAAGAGGAATATTTCACGGGCACGGGTTTTAAAGGCTGGTTGTCCAAGGCGTTCTTTGAATCGATTGGTGCTATCCCGGTGAACCGTTCGTCGGCGAATGCCGCACAAGACGCGTTGGATGCTGGGCTCGAACGTTTGCGGGATGGTGAGTCGTTTGCGATGTACCCCGAGGGCACGCGATCGTTGGACGGCCGTTTGTATCGCGGCAAAACCGGTGTCGCGTGGTTGGCGCTGACCGCCGGTGTGCCCGTTGTTCCGGTTGCGTTGAAGGGCACCGACAAGATTCAACCCGTCGGTTCGTCGGGGATTCGTTTGGCCAAGTTGTCCATCGAATACGGAGAGCCCATGGACCTGTCGGTGTTCGGTGACGCAGCCAGTGGCAAGGCTCGACGCGAAGCCACGGACGCCATCATGGAGAAAATCCAGAAAATGTCCGGCCAAGAATATGCCGGAATCTATAACGAAAAGCCCGCAACCACCATCGCGAAGAAGGTCAAGCGCCTGTTCCGTGGTCGCGCACCGTTGACATAGTCCTTTTACGACGAAGGGGCCCGGCACAGTGTGCCGGGCCCCTTCGTCGATTCAGAATCTATTCGGTTTCTGCTGCAGCCGATTCCTGTGCGGCGATTTCTGCACGAACTGCATTCATGTCCAGTGCGTTGATCTGGCTGATCAGGTCGTCCAGCGCGGGGCCGGGCAGTGCGCCGGCCTGGTTGAACAACAGGATTCCGTCGCGGAACGCCATCAGTGTGGGGATCGAACGGATGCCGGCCATGGCGGCGAGGTCTTGTTCGGCTTCGGTGTCGACCTTAGCGAACGTGATGTTGGGGTGCTTTTCACTGGCGGCCTCAAAGATGGGTCCGAACTGGCGGCACGGGCCACACCATTCCGCCCAGAAATCGACGAGGACGGTCGAGTTTTCTGCGACTACGGCGGCTTCGAAGCCTGCCTTGTCGATGTTGATGGTTGCCATGTGGTCTCCTAACCTGCAGTCTTACCTAGAGAATACCCCGTGGGGTATCTGATTATTCCCGACGAAACCTAATCCGTCAGTACATTGTGGGAAGTTCAATCACCGTGTTGCGTGTGCTGATCGATGCGGTGAACGTGGTCATATCGGACATGGTCGTCAGATCCCACTGCATCGACAATTCATCGTACGTGGTCATGCCCAAGCCCGACCGTTCGTCTGCAGTGACGGTGCCGCCATTGTTCGTGACCACAACCGACACGACCTCGGGGCTCGACAATCGCATCTCGACCTCGATCTGAGTGGCCGAACCATGTCGAATCGCGTTCGTGATTGCTTCGGTGGTCACCAGCTGGACGGCCTCGGCCGGAGCGTCGTTGTTGTGTAACGCGTCGCGAACCTCGTCGGAAACATCGAGACGGATTTCGCAAATACCAGCCCAGAAATCGCGCAGCTTGTCGAGTTCCCGCAGAGGGTCAATACCGTACGCCGGCGAGACCGATGCTGAATCAGAAATACTGTCGATGGTCTCGTGCAATCGTTCCAATTCGCGATCGTTCAAAATGCCGGTCCGGGAGGACAAAAAGCGAGCCTCGGCGTGCAGGCGCGATTGCACGGTCGAATGCAGGTGGTGTGCACGTCGGCGTTGCTCCAACCATGCCGTTCGGCGGTAACCCGACACGATATGACCCAGTTCAAGGTTCGAGTCGCGAAGTTCCTGCTCGATCAGCTCTCGACGCAGAGACAAGATCACGTATGCAGCAATGGAACCGCCGACGATGGGAGTGGCAACGATAATTCCCAGAATCGACAGCGGGTAATCGAAAATTGGGAAGTCCAAAGCCCACAGCGTGTACACATAGGCCACACCACCCAATTCGTGTGCCAGCGAGGCCAACACGATCAGTATCAGCGGGCGGAAACTGGACCGACGGAACACATGCCGAAACGCCGCGAGAACGGCAATCAGCACGCCGGCATACAGCATCGCCATGGTGAAACCGCGGAAAGCGCCAAAGAATTCGACGACCCCACTCGCCGCCACGCCGACCACGATGATGCCCGACCACAAGGGTTGAAGTGCGTCAAACGCCGAGGTACGGCCCCATTCGGGCTTCGGGATCGACGAGTTGTGGCTCGCGGGCGGCAGGTCCTCTGGCTTGTTCGCGGCAAGGTCGTGACTCAACGGCCTGACCACGGTGTCGACGAGGTTCGAAAGTTCGCCAATGACGGTGCCTCGGGTCAGGTCCGTTTGCGGATCCAACAGCCGCGAGATACGGCTTAAGGCCGGCATGATGGCGGTCGAAGTGCGATCGGCGAGGTCGGTCCGAAATGCGGTCAAAATTTTCAGGGTCTGTGTTCGGCGGTCGATCAGCCGGGACACGGTCTGTGTCAGCTCGGCCACACGTTCACGGTGGTCCAATACTCCACCGACTACTACTGCGATGATGCCCAGGATCAGGGGCAGGCTCGTAGCGCCACCGATAATTCGTTCCACAAAATGCGGTTCTGTCGCCGCCCCAGTTTCGGTCACGATCACACCCATGATTGCGCCGCGGGTGGCGCCGACAGCCAGCAACCACAACACGGTGATGCGAGCCCGGGGGTGGGTTCCCCACGCCAAGCGCACCAGCCATCGTGTGGCCACAGCGAGAGTCGCGCTAATCATGGCGGAGTACAGGGAAAATGCCACCGCGGCCCAAATGCTGGACTGACCATTGCGAATAAATTCAGCGGTCACGATGAGCAGTGGCGATGTAGCCGCGTATAACAGAATCGCGCGGGTCGACAGGATGTGTCGGGACACCAGGGCCTCGTGGACGATCGAGGTGAGGCTCAGGTGCGCCTTGGTGTCAGACGTCTTTGC
>CALBMG010000115.1 GCA_937896185.1 uncultured Microbacteriaceae bacterium
CGACAGCTGTTGGCATCAATTGACGAGGCAATCGCCCACATTTAGTTCAGTATGACGAAGGGGCCGCGCTGAGTGCGCGGCCCCTTCGTCATAGAAAAGCTAGTCCCGAGGTTCGTCGTCGATGACGCGGTATTCGTCGCCGAATTCGTCGTCCTCGCTGCCGGCCTCGTCGACGCCGTCGAACACATCCGTGTCGTCATAACGCGATTCGACCTGGTCGGTCAGATCCTCATCATCGTCGTCTTCCAAGTCGTCTTCGTCGGAGTCCTCATCGTCGTCGTCCGAGTCGTCTTCGTCGTCGTCATCCGAGTCGTCCGATTCATCATCGTCATCAGAGTCGTCGTCATCGTCGCCCAGTGTGACATCGAGATGAGTTTCCAGAACCGCATCCAAGGCCTCTTGTGCGGCATCGACATCAACCTCGGCAGCTTCACCCGCAACCAACGATGCTCGATATTCCTTCAAACGTTCCGACCACGGCACCCAGTCGGGCGACAGCAGGCTGCCCTCGCCAGCGACCAATTCTGTCTCCAAGACCGTGACACCACCGTCGATGGTAGCCAAGCTGACAGCCCACACCCAGCCGGCGTAACCGTCCACGCGTGACGCAAAACGGAAAGTGGTGACCTCGTCCGAAGAATCAACGCTGACGACATCACCCACGGAACCCGAAGGTGCCAGCGGCGTCAAGGCTTCACGAGCCGCGGTTTCCAACAGATCAGGCATCAAAAGCTTCCGCGACCTTGCGCAGCATGGCGGCAATAGTGCGGCCGTGCGCGGACGACGGGTAATGTCCCTGGCGCAAGTCGTTGCTGGCACTGTCGAGCAACTTCACCAAGTCCTCGACAATGACCGCCATATCGTCGGCGGGACGTCGGCGTGCACGCACAACCGAAGGGGCCTCGGACTTCACCGACACCGAATGGGCTTGGGGTCCGCGCTTGCCGTCAACGGTTCCATACTCGACACGAGCGCCCGGCTGAACCGTGGCACCAGCCTCGAGAGCCGAAGCGTGCAGGAACACTTCCTGGCCGTCATCGCCCTGGATGAAACCAAAACCTTTGTCTTCGTCAAAGAACTTAACCTTGCCGGTGGGCATTATTACTCCTCGTGTTGTACTACTCCCTCAAGGGTAGCGGGCGGAACACGATATTCTGGACGGATGTCTACTGCACATGAGCTGGCCTCGCTGATGAGCGGCATGACTGTACCCGAACTGGCGCACCTGCTGCGCGAAAGGTCGGTGACCCCCGTCAGGTTTCCCGATCTGTACGACCTGGCCGAACACCTGTTGAGCCCAGCCTCTGTTCTGAGCGCGACAGACCGACTGTCGGTCCCCGATAGTGATGCACTTCGAGGCGGATCCGGGCACCAGCGCGGCCTGCACCTGGTGGGTTTGTGCGCCGCCGATGGTCAGCCCTTCCCCGCCGTAATCGATGCTCTACCCGCGGGGGGCCCAATCAACTACGAGATTCCGGCGACGCCCGACGCCGAAACTCCCACCGGACACGTGCTGGCGACTGTGGTTGCACTGCGCGACCTGATCGAGTTGGCGGCACACGAACCGATCAAAACCGGAGTCTCGGGCAACCTGCTGCGCGGAGAACGCGCAATGCTCGCAGAACGCCTGACCTTGGAAGAAGCGCACGCGGCAGTGGTCGTCGACCTGGCGCTGGCCGCGGGAATCATTCGAGTCCTGGGCCGCACCCTGTGCGCCACCGAACACGGCATCGGGTTGCGCGACGACCTCGCAGGGTTATTCACCGCTGCGGTGGCGGTCACACGGGCTACGGTCGCTCACTCGGTATTCGCGGTGTGCGCCGAAACCATGCGGCTCGACGACGCCCTGCTCGACTGGGCATTTCCCGATTCGACCACAACAGGCCACTCTGCAGCACGACAATTTGCCGACAGGTGCGACGCACTCGGGCTCCGCGACGGCGGAATAACCCCCATCGGTCGGGCGCTGCTGTCCGAGGACGCGGCCACCCTCGCCGAATTCACGGACACGGGTTTCCCCGAACTTGTCACCGAGGTCTATGTTCTCGACGACCTCAGCATCATCGCACCGGGACCGCTGACCAGCGACGTCGCACGAATCCTCGACCGTGTCGCCCACGCCGAAGCCCACGGACTGGCACCCCGATACAGGTTGACGACCGCCGCACTGAACTATTCGTACGCGCACGGAGACGACGCCGACAGCGTCCGGGCCATGCTCGAATCGGTATCCCTCGTGCCGCTTTCTGCCACAATCACTTCGTTCATCACCGACGCATACCGCCACGGCCGGTTCGTGACCCTCACCGCCGGAAGTGAAGGCGTGACCGTGCACTGTTCCACCCGCGAACTGGCCCACGCCGTACTCCACGACCCCCGATTCGACGGAATGCAACGGCAACCCGTCTCGGACACAGCAGTGCTGTGCGCCGCTCGAATCGACAGGTTCGAATCGTTGCTGATTGATGCCGGATATCACCTGGTCGAGCCCGCCTCAACCCCGGTGGTCGTGCCCAACCGTGACGAGGACAACCTCGAGGCGGACGCCGAACAGCTTCTGGTCGCCGGGCTCGGGGCTGGACACATGGAACGCGCGCTGCTTCTCGCCCTGCGAACCAAAACTCGTGTAACCATCAGCGTGCACATGCCCGCCGGCCCCACCGAACTGGTCGTAGAACCCCGCAGCGTCGCCAACGGTCGTTTGCGCGCACTGGATATCACCGCCGACGCCGAACGCACCGTCCCGATTTCCGCCATTACCAACCTGACAACGGTAGAGGGGTAACCATGAATGGCCCACTGATCGTCCAAAGCGACAAGACCGTGCTTCTCGAAGTCGCACACCCCGATGCCCGTGATGCACGCCACGAACTTGCGGTGTTTGCCGAACTGGAACGCGCCCCAGAACACATGCACACCTATCGGATAACGCGCCTGGGATTGTGGAACGCCCGTGCCGCCGGACACACAGGTCAGGAAATGGTGGAGACGTTGGAACGCTTCTCCAAGTTCCCAATTCCCACCAGCGTGGCCAGCGACATCATCGACACCGTGGGACGATACGGTCGCGTCCGAATCGAACGCGACGAGGATGGCTTGGTGTTGACCGCCGACACCACGGCAATCCTGCTGGAAATCATCAGCAACAAAAAGATCGTCGAATTTGTTGGCGAACGAGTTTCAGAATTATCGGTGCGCATCGGCGCCTGGGCACGAGGCAGCATCAAACAGGAACTGTTGAACCTCGGCTGGCCGGCCGAAGACTTCGCGGGATTCACCGAAGGTCAACCACTCGATGTGCAGCTGGACCCACAATCCGGCTGGACCATGCGCGACTACCAGACCCAGGCAGTCGAGCTGTTCAGCGCCTCCGGTGCCGGTGTTGTCGTGTTGCCCTGTGGTGCGGGAAAGACTGTCGTGGGCATCGGCGCACTGACCACAGCGCGCGCCTCGACCCTGATTCTTGTCACCAACTCGGTGTCGGCACGTCAATGGCGTGACGAAATTCTCGCGCGCACCACTCTGACCGAGGACGAGGTCGGCGAATATTCCGGCGAACGAAAAGAAATCAAACCCGTCACCATCGCCACGTACCACATCCTCACCGCCAAACGCGGCGGGGTTTTGGCCCACCTGCCGTTGCTGGACGCCATGGACTGGGGACTGATCATTTATGACGAGGTCCACCTTCTGCCAGCGCCTGTGTTCAAACTCACCGCAGACCTGCAGGCCCGTCGCCGACTCGGACTGACCGCCACACTGGTGCGCGAGGACGGCAAAGAGGGCGACGTGTTCAGCCTGATCGGACCGAAACGATTCGACGCGCCGTGGAAGGACATCGAAGCCCAAGGGTTCATCGCACCAGCCCGATGCGTCGAAGTGCGCGTCACCCTCGAACCCGACGAACGCATGGACTATGCCATCGGCGATGACCGCGGCAAGTTCCGTATCGCGGCGACGAGCCCCGCAAAGTTGGGTGTCATTTCACGGTTGATCGCCCAGCATCCTGACGACCAGGTCCTGGTCATCGCCCAATACCTTGACCAGATCGACGAAGTATCCATGTCATTGGACCTGCCGACGATCACGGGAGCAACAGCCGTGGACGAACGCGAACGGCTGTACCAGGACTTCCGCGACGGAACGATTCGTGTGCTGCTGGTGTCAAAGGTCGCAAACTTTTCGATCGATTTGCCCGAGGCCTCGGTCGCAATCCAGATTTCGGGCTCGTTCGGGTCACGTCAGGAAGAGGCCCAGCGCCTCGGCCGCATCCTTCGCCCCAAATCCGATGCCCGCAGCGCAGTCTTTTACACGGTGGTCGCCCGCGACACCGTCGAACAGGACTTCGCCCAGAACCGTCAACGTTTCCTGACCGAACAGGGTTACGGCTACGAAATCATCGACGCAGGGGAACTGTAGTTTCCACACCCCGGGGACCCGACAGGTTTTCCACGGTCACGGTTGCACCGACACTGCGACGCCTCCCAACGCCGTACCCTCGTGCCAACGAGAGGAACACAGATGGCCAGTTTTCATGTTGACAGCGACGCGCTGACAACAGCATCACAACACATCCACGGCACAATCGACCGCATCGGCACCGACGTTCGGGCGTTGGCGGCACAGCTGGGTGCGCTCGACGCCAGCTGGTCGGGGCCCGCCGCCACAGCGTTTAGGACGCTGATCGACGACTGGAATTCCGCACACCTGCGGATGGACGAAAGCCTGCGCGCAATCGGTGATGCCCTCACCCGAATTCACGCGCACTACGTGGAAACCGAAACCACCAACCTGCGGTTATTGGGGCAATAACAAAGGGGGCGGCTTTCGCCACCCCCTCTGCTGGGTAAGGACTAGAAGCCCATGCCACCGGTGGGGTCACCGGCAGGAGCAGCCTGTACAGGCTCGGGCTTGTCGGCAACGACGGCCTCGGTGGTGAGGAACAGTCCAGCGATCGATGCTGCGTTGATCAGTGCCGAACGGGTCACCTTCACGGGGTCGCTGATGCCCGAAGCGAGCATGTCCACGTACACACCGGTTGCGGCGTTGAGGCCGTGTCCGAGAGGTGCGTGAGCAACACGATCGACGACAACGCCGGGTTCGTGGCCTGCGTTCAGAGCGATCTGCTTGAGGGGAGCCTCGATAGCAACACGCACGATGTTCGCTGCGGTTGCCTCGTCACCCACGAGCTCGAGGGTCTCGAGAACCTTGGCGGCCTGAATCAGAGCGACACCACCGCCGGGGACGATGCCCTCTTCGACAGCAGCCTTTGCGTTACGGATCGCGTCCTCGATGCGGTGCTTGCGCTCCTTCAGTTCAACCTCGGTAGCAGCACCCGCCTTGATGACAGCAACGCCGCCGGCCAGCTTGGCCAGACGTTCCTGCAGCTTTTCCTTGTCATAGTCAGAGGTCGTATCTTCGATCTGACGACGGATCTGCGCGGTACGTGCATCCACGTCCTTCTGATCGCCGGAACCATCAACCACCGTCGTATCTTCTTTGGTGATGGTCACTTTCTTCGCTTTGCCCAGCATATCGAGCGTAACGGTTTCCAGCTTGATGCCGAGATCTTCGCTGATGCGCTGGCGCGGGCGAAGGACTGGCCAGTTGAGATTGCGCTCATCCCGTCTGCCGGGCTGCACGCCGATGAAGATGGTGAGCCCATCCCCGCCAGCCATATGAATTTCTATATCGGCAATGCGTGCGTTGTGGTGCCGACCTATGGCGGCCCAAGCGATGATGCGGC
>CALBMG010000116.1 GCA_937896185.1 uncultured Microbacteriaceae bacterium
AAGTCGATGCCCGCCTCCTGCAACGCCACACGCGTCGCAACAAGGTTGCTGGGGTCCGTAATGACCTCGAAGCCCATGCCCCGGTCCACGACTTCCTCGGCACCGGCGTCCAATACGGCCATCAGAATGTCGTCCTCAGAAACACCGTCAACCTTCGTGATCGAAATCACGCCCTTTCGGGTGAAGTTGTAGGCCACGGAACCCGGATCCGCCATGGTTCCGCCATTACGCGACATCGCTGTACGCGTTTCCGCCGCCGCACGGTTCTTGTTATCTGTCAGACACTCAATCAGCAGAGCTACACCGCCGGCTGCATAGCCTTCATACATGATGTTCATGTAGTCGATGGATTCACCGGTGAGGCCTGCTCCACGCTTAACGGCACGGTCGATGTTGTCGTTGGGAACACTCGACTTCTTGGCCTTGTATACGGCGTCAACAAGGGTGGGGTTACCGTTCATGTCGGCACCGCCCATCTTGGCGGCAACTTCAATGTTCTTGATCAGCTTGGCAAACGACTTCGCACGCTTGGCGTCAATAACAGCCTTCTTGTGCTTGGTTGTGGCCCATTTGGAGTGACCGGACATAGTTACCTCTCGTAGTAGTGCTGTGAAATTCTATCCATCGACCAGCGACGGAACGACGACCGACTCGACAAACCAGCGATGCAGCGCGGTTTCGCCCGTCACCTCGGGGTGAAACGAAACACCCACGGCGTTTCCCTGTCGAACGCCCACAATCTTTCCGTTCGGAAGTGTGCTGAGCACAGTGACGTCATCCCCAACCGACGAAATGACGGGCCCACGAATAAACGCAACATGCAACGGCGTGTCACCGATTTCCGACACAGTGATATCCGTCTCGAACGATTCGGATTGTGAACCAAAGGCGTTACGTTCAACCACGATGTCGAGTCCGCCAAAAGTTTGCTGGTCAGCCAAACCACCCGTGATGCGATCGGCCAACATGATCAGCCCCGCGCAGGTACCCAAAACGGGCATGCCCGAATGGATCCGATTCACGATGGAATCACGAACACCGAAAATTCTCGACAGTTTGTCAATGACACTCGATTCACCACCGGGAATCACCAGAGCATCAACTGAGGCCACATCCGCCGGGGTACGCACCATCGCAGTGTCGTACCCCAGCTCGTGAAGTGTGTGAATATGCTCACGCACATCACCCTGAAGCGCGAGAACGCCAATCAGCGGACGGGTGTTACCAGCCACGCTCAGAGAGACGGTGAGGTGCGGGAAGATCGGACACGTTGATGCCCACCATTGCCTCGCCCAAACCGCGCGACGCTTCGGCAACGACAGCGGGGTCGTTGTAGAACGTGGTGGCCTTGACGATTGCGGCGGCACGTGCAGCGGGGTTTCCCGACTTGAAAATGCCCGAACCAACGAACACACCGTCAGCACCGAGCTGCATCATCAGTGCAGCGTCAGCAGGGGTTGCGACACCACCAGCAGTGAACAGCACAACAGGCAGCTTGCCGGTGCGTGCGACCTCGACAACGAGTTCGTAAGGAGCCTGAAGTTCCTTTGCCGCAACATAGAGTTCGTCGTCAGTCTTGGCCGACAGCGCACGAACCTCGCCCAAAATGGTGCGGATGTGCTTCGTCGCCTCGGAAACATCACCGGTACCGGCTTCACCCTTTGAACGAATCATCGCAGCACCCTCGGTGATGCGACGCAGTGCCTCACCCAGGTTGGTGGCACCACACACGAAAGGAACAGTGAAGGGGAACTTGTCGATGTGGTTGACGTAGTCAGCGGGCGACAGCACCTCGGACTCATCGATGTAATCAACGTTAAGAGCTTCAAGAATCTGTGCTTCAACGAAGTGGCCAATGCGCGCCTTCGCCATCACAGGGATAGACACGGCGTTGATGATTCCATCGATCATGTCTGTTGCACCGGTACTGATCCATTGACTTTTATCCGGTGTTATTCCGACAAAAACCATATCGGATTTATAAGCCATGCCTCTGAATTTTTTTCCGCCTGTAGGACTTCCGAAACCACTTCCCGCACAAATGCCTCCCACGTGTGTTCCATGAGTACCGAGGTTGTCATAACCAACATTCCAGAGAGTAGTGGAATCTGTGATTTCAGTCCCATAAGCATAACCTGCAGGTGTCGGACCGGTATTGTTTTTTTGTAACCATGCTTGTTTTACACGGTAAACGGTTCCTGTAGTATCGAAAAAAGAAGGGTGACCGAAATCAAAACCTGCATCGACAACACCGACTATAACACCTGCACCATTGTATGGCATTGGCAGATTGAATCCTCC
>CALBMG010000117.1 GCA_937896185.1 uncultured Microbacteriaceae bacterium
TATTGTTAACAAAAACCGCAATAAATGCACGGTAATTCTTATTTTTTTCTTTGGTCGTGCAAGGCAATAGCGTCTCTTCATCGGCGATGACAAAGTATTCCAGGTTAAATAGCGGGTGGTTTTCAAACGTCTGTTGTACCAATTGATTTACACTTTCTACGGTTTCATTTTGAAATTTCTCTTTTACTTGAAGTAGTGTTTGGTATATTAGGCTTGCTTGGTTACGTTCTTCAGCAGATAAGCGTTCGTTTCTTGAACTCATAGCAAGTTGATTGGCTTCTCTATAAATAGGACAGCCGATGATAGTAACGGGTAGCTGGTTTTTGACTACTAGTTTTTTGACAATTTGCAATTGTTGGAAATCTTTTTCGCCAAAATAAGCATTCGTTGGCGTTACAATTTCGAATAAACGTTTGACAATAGTGCCTACTCCATCAAAATGTCCAGGTCTAAATTTGCCTTCCATTTGATTTTCTAATCCGTCAAAATCAAAAGATTGAGAAACAGGATTACCATCGTAAATATCTTCAACAGAGGGTGCGTAAACGATAATTTTCGAACTCAAAGCAGTAATTTTTCTTACGTCTTCTTCTAAAGTTCGAGGGTATTTGGCTAAATCTTCTGGATTATTAAATTGAGTCGGATTCACAAAAATGCTCACCACAACGATGTCTGCGTGTTCGCGGGCTGCGTCGACCAGTGCGAGGTGACCATCGTGCAGTGCACCCATCGTGGGAACGAGGGCCACGGTGCGTCCGGCACGCCGGGAATCAAGCACGGCGCGCAGCTCCGCCACCGTGTGCACTGTGTTAGTCATCTGTTTCGTCGGACCTGTCGCGTTCGTCGAGCTCGTCCTCGAGCCACATCGTCATGGGGTCCACCGCTCCGTCGGACGCACGGCGCAACGCTTCCTCGATGGACGAATGTGCCAAGGCGCGCAGAACAGCCCCGGGATGTTCCACCCCAATTTCGTGCAAGCCGAATGCGGCCTGTTCGATGATGGCACGAGAAAAGTCGGCGACCGCGGAAATTGATTCGGCGAATGCGGGACGGTCTGCTTCGTCGATCACCAAGGGTTCGCCACCCATTTCGACGGACAGTGCTTGTGCAATCGGCAACGCCATCGGTGTAGCGGTGATCGCAAAGTGGGCGTCCTTGAGTCGGTGCAGGTCAAGGGATGTCCCCGTGAATTCGATCACGGGGAATACTGCCAGGGGAATTACGCCCTCGTTCGATGCGGGTTCGAGCACGCCGATGCCGTACTGCGGTGATGTGTGCAACACAATTTGGCCCGGTTTCCAGAACCCGGCCAGCGAGGCGACCAGGTCGGGCAACGAGTCGTCGTCGACGCTGAGAATGACGAGGTCCGAGGCCTGGATGACTTCTTCGGCGGAACGGATCGACACCCCGCGCAGCAACGAGACGACACGTTCACGGTCGGCGGGTAACGGTTCGGTTATTGTCCACACGAAATGCCCCGCCCCGGCGAGCGCGCGGCCGACGATGGGAAGAGCCTTGCCGGTTCCGACGAGTCCCACATCGAGTCGCCCAGGGGTCAGCATGCTGGCTCGGCTGTCGGGTCGTGTTTTTCGTCGTGTGACGTGTCAGTGTCCGAATCGGTGGGCGGGACCTCGCAGAATCGTTCGGCGATCAACGCGGCAATGACCACGAGAACCGACGCGACGGCGCCTCCGACTGCCGGCGGCACCGCGAATTCGGGCACGACGGGACGAGTGAGCATGAACACGACGAATCCGGTCAAATATCCGACCTCGAATGCACCCGCCACAGCCATCGCCTTTGCGGCACGCAGCACCGTGACAGCGGAACCACGGAGTTCGCGGAAAACCGAGCCGGGTGTCAGCGACCGTCGAACACCGAATCCGAGGACCACGATAACGACCGCGAACATTGCAAGGGTCGCCGTGAATGACCACGGAACCGCATAGACGGATCCCCCGTTCGAGACGAGGATGTGGTCGAGTACGTACCCCACCGGGGCGCCGACGAGCGCAGCAAGAATCAGGACGAGCGGACGGGTACGTTTCATTGATGCACCTCGCGAACGAGGTCGCGGATGGGGCCGTGGCCGGGAAGCACAGCGTCGGGTTCAATTTCGAACCACGGTTCGAGTACAAAGTCACGTTCGTGCGCCCGGGGGTGCGGCACCACCAGGTTGCCGTCTTCGATGAGGTCACCCCACACAATGAGGTCAAGGTCGAGGGTGCGGTCGCCCCAACGTTCCGCGCGAACGCGGCCGTGCTCGGCCTCGATTTCGTGCAGGTGCGCCAGCAACGCATGGGCGGACAGCTCGGTGTCGAGCGTCGCCACCGCGTTGAGGTACGCCGGCTTTGATTCGTCGAGGCCCGCAGCGGTCAGCGCAACAGTTTCGCGGAACGTCGACACCGCGGTGACGGTGGTTCCGGGAAGCATGTCGACGGCGGCGAGAGCGGCATGCATAACGGCGTGACGGTCGCCGAGGTTCGCCCCCAGTGCGACGACGGCGTGGGTCACGAGCGAGACCTGTCGATGACGACCGAGATGTCCTGGAAATCGGCGGGGACGGGGGCATCGGGCTTGTGCACTTCGACGCGGACCGAATCGGCACCCATTCCCAGCACAACAGCGGCGACTCGTTCGGCCACCGTTTCGATTAGGTCGACGGGTTCCGACTCGACCGCAGCGACAACGGCGAGACACATGTCGCCGTAGTGGATCGTTCGCGCAATGTCATCGCCAGCCCCCGCAAGGACAGTGTCATTGCCTTCGTCGCCATTAACGCTATCGTTACCATCATCGCCATTAAAAATATCGTTACCAATATTGCCGAAGATAAGATCGTCACCAGATCGG
>CALBMG010000118.1 GCA_937896185.1 uncultured Microbacteriaceae bacterium
TGGCTGGCTCACCACGGACTATTCCTGGCGCTGGGCCTTCGGCATCAACATCCCCCTGGGCATCATCATCATCGCCGGCCTGTACTGGGCAGTCGCCGAATCACGTGACACGCTAGGTCGCGGCCGAATCGACTGGGTGGGCGCCGCACTGTCCGTCGTCACCAGCGCGAGCCTCGTGTACGGCCTGATTGAGGGCCGCACCTATGGTTGGTGGCTCGTCAACAAGCCGTTCACCGTAGGGGACTGGACCTGGCCGTTCGACATCTCGGTTGTCCCCGTCGCGTTCGCCGTGTCACTGGCCGGCCTCGTCGCCTACATCACCCACGGCCTCGCGCGCCAACGTGCCGGCAAGAACACCCTGATCGCGTTCTCGTTGTTTGCCATTCCGTCGTTCCGCAACGGAAACATCGTGGCCACGGTCGTCAGCATGGGCGAGTTCGGCATCATCCTCGCACTGCCCCTCTGGTTGCAGTTCGTCAAGGGCCTCAACCCCTTCGAATCGGGACTCATCATCGTCTCGCTCGCCGTGGGGTCGTTCGTCGCCAGTGGCGCAGCCGGTGCGCTGGGCCAGCGCGTCGCCAATGGCTCGGTCATCGTTCAAATTGGCTTGGCTTTGGAAATCATCGGTGTCGTGGGCATGGGCTTCACCATCACACCCGAGGGCGAACCCACCGCACTGATCCCCTGGATGTTTGTCTACGGAATGGGTGTCGGTTTCGCAACCGCGCAGCTGACGGGCGTCATCATGCGAGATGTTCCCGTCGAACAAAGCGGTCAAGGCTCGGGCACCCAGAGCACGTCACGTCAGGTCGGATCCGCCTTGGGTATCGCCATCATCGGCACAGTCCTGTTCACGACAGCCCAGCTGTCTCTGGAATCTTCACTGAAGGACACCCCGTTGCCCGCCGAGCTGCAAACTCAGCTGGTTGCCCTCGTGATCGATTCCGCGGGTGGCGCTATCGAGGAGTTCGACAAGGACCCTGCGAACGCAAACTTTGTGGCCGACTCGCGCGCTGCAATTTCTGCGGGCGCGAGCGCCGCCGGTTTCACGGCTGCAGGCTTCCTTGGGCTGGGCCTGTTGTCGAGTTTGTCGTTGGGCGCACGCCGCACACGTCAGTAACGGGGCATGGGGACAGGCGCCACGGATTCGCGTGTCGGCATCACACAAAGGTTCGACGAAAGTGACGTACTTTCGTAGACTGACGGTATGAACGCTGACACGGCTACCGCCGACACCACAGCCCCCGTCGAACTGTACGACGAATCGAAACTCAAAGGCCTGCGCCGAATCATCGTGTGGGTCATCGTTGTGTCACTCGTCATCACCGCAGCAGTGGGCATTGCCACACTTCTCAGCGGCGAGATGGGTGAAACGCAATCCAAGGTTCTCATCACGACTCTGGCAATTGCCGGGTTCTCGGTGACCGCCCTGTGCCACCTCGCCGTCATCAACCGTGATGTGCGTGTCGTCGGCTGGGCAGGAATTGTGTCCAGCGCACTGGGGCTGGTCGCCGCACTGATGCTGATCTGGCGTTCGTGGGAGTACGAAGAAAACTATTCGCAAGGACTGTGGGACTTCGTTAACAAGGCTTTCGTCGTTCTGCTGATCTGCGCACTGTCGTTTGCCCACGCCAATCTGATGTTGCTGCTCGCGCATTCGCGTCGCCGTTGGATGCGGATGGCCCTGGGTGCCAACCTGATTCTCATCACCCTTGTGGCCGTCATGGTGATTCCCGCCGTCGTATCGAATGGTGAATTCCCCAGTGCGCTGATCGCGGACACCTACTGGCGGCTATTCGGTGTTGTGGCCATCCTCGATGCCCTCGGCACGATTGCCTTGCCCGTCACCACCCTGATCATGCGCCGCCAGCACGATGACGATGTCGAGGCGCACGCCATGGTGTCTCCCGCCGGCACTGCCGCAGCATCTGCAGTCACCGTGACACTTCCCGCTGAACTTTCGGCGCGTGTGATCGAACGCGCAGCCGCCGCGGGCGCCACCCCGGCACAGTTCGTGACCGACACCGTGACCAAGGCTCTGGCACAATCGGATTCATGACGCACCAACGCACTGCCCTCGTCGTCGAAGACGAGCCGCTGCTGTGCAGCCTGATTGGTCGCCTCCTCGGCGATTCGGGTTTCACCGTGGTCGAAGCGGGCAGCGCGATTGACGCATTCGGGTATTTCACTCAAACCGAGTTCGACCTGATTGTCGCCGACATCGACCTGGGCGCTGGGCCCAACGGCATCGATGTAGTCCAACGTATTCGCGCACAGTCGCCAGGAATCGGTGTCGTGTTTCTCACCAACCTGCGCGACCCCCGAGTTTCCGGCAAAACATGGTCGGCAATTCCCCGTGATGCCGCATACATCGTCAAATCGGAACTGGGCTCCCCCAATGCGCTCAACGCTGCGGTAGCCAGCGCGTTGAGCCCCAAAAACAAAGGCTCACGCCCTCTGCCGGAATCGTCGCCACTGCGCAACCTGTCCGACACCCAGGTCTCGGTGTTGGCCATGGTGGCCAAGTCGCTGGCTTTGCCAGCATTTTTGCTGCCATCGTCCAGTGACACGCTGATGTCGTGCAACATGCGACCTGTGGCCCAACGGAAGTCAATCAGCAGGTCCACAAAGTTGCTGTTGAGCGCTTGCTTGCTGCTCACCTTGAGGTAGTAGCGGCCGTTTGGACGACGCAGCAACTGGACTTGGATATCCAGCGGTACGCCGTTCGAACCAGGGGCTTCTACCTTGGACGATTTGTAAACCTCGGGGCTGG
>CALBMG010000119.1 GCA_937896185.1 uncultured Microbacteriaceae bacterium
CAGCGAAGAAGCCGTACGCATCAACGGGCGTTACGGTTCGAACCCCGAGGGAACCGGCACCATGGTCGTGTCCAAGCAGCCCGTCGGACCCTGCTTCCTCATCACACCGTGGAACTTCCCCCTCGCGATGGCAACCCGCAAGATTGCTCCGGCCATTGCCGCAGGTTGCACCTCGATCATTAAGCCTGCAGAGCTGACCCCGTTGACCACTCTCGCATTTGTGAAGCTTCTGGAAGAGGCCGGCGTTCCCCGCGGTGTCGTCAACGTGTTGACCACGTCGCGCACCCGCGAGGTTTCGCCCGTCATCATCGGCGACTCCCGTCTGCGCAAGCTGTCGTTCACAGGTTCGACCGGTGTCGGCAAGGTATTGCTGAAGCAGGCTGCTGATAACGTTCTGCGCACCTCGATGGAACTCGGTGGCAACGCACCGTTCATCGTGTTCGATGACGCAGACCTGGACAAGGCTGTCGAGGGCGCAATGGTCGCCAAGTTCCGTAACATCGGCCAGGCCTGCACCGCAGCGAACCGAGTTTTCGTTCAGCGCGGTGTCGCCGCCGAGTTCTCGAAGCGCATCGCCGAGCGCGTTGCTGCGATGAAGATTGGCCGCGGAACCGAAGAGGGCGTGACCATTGGGCCGCTGATCGACGAGAAGGCTGTCGCGTCGAGCCAGTCGTTCGTGGATGACGCCGTAGCACTGGGTGCCAACGTTCTCATCGGCGGAAGCCGTGTTGAAGGTCCCGGAACTTTCTTTGCTCCCACCGTGCTCACCAACGTCCACGCCGACACTCGTTTCATGTGTGAAGAAATTTTTGGCCCCGTGTTGGGTGTCATCGAGTTCGACACCGAGGACGAGGTCATCCGCATGGCGAATGACACCGAGTACGGCCTGATTTCGTACGTGTTCACGAACGATCTGCACCGTGGACAGCGCCTCATCAAACGCCTCGAGACAGGCATGATGGGCCTCAACACCGGTCTGGCATCGAACGCCGCTGCACCGTTTGGTGGAGTGAAGCAGTCGGGCATCGGCCGTGAGGGTTCAATCGAGGGCATCGAAGAGTACTTGACCACCAAGTACACGTTGATTCCCAACGCATAACATTCATCACCGAAACGGCCCTGTGGATTATTTCCGCGGGGCCGTTTCCGTTGCGCCCAGACTGTGCCCATGAACCGGTTGGAGCAGTCCGTCACTCGCGTCCGTGATCGGGTGGTTGCCTGGGGCGTCGACCTCGATGCCGCTATCGCGGAAGAATTTACGTCGCAGGCTGAAAGCGCGTTGCGGGATGGCTCTGACGCGCCAACCCCCGATGCGATTCGGATGGCGCTCGTGGGGTTGGGTCCGTTGCAAGAATTTTGTGACGACGAAACCGTCGAGGAAATCTGGATCAATAATTCGCGTGATGTTTTTGTGGCCGTCGCTGGGGTCGCCCGCCGCACCGATGTCGTGATGACGGCCGAGTCCGTCCGGGAACTCGTCGACCGGCTGCTGCGACCCACGGGTCGGCGAGTCGATGTATCGGAACCATTCGTTGATGCAACCCTTCCTGACGGTTCCCGGCTGCATGTGGCGATACCCCCGGTGGCGCATCGAGGTTGGTCGGTCAATGTGCGTAAGTTCCCGAGGGTCGCGTGGAAGCTCGGGGATCTGGTGGCCGCAGGTTCGCTGACCCGTGCTGCCGCTGACCGTCTCACGGCGGCGATGGCCGATGGTGCCACGATTCTGGTGTCGGGGGCCACGCAAGCGGGGAAAACGACAATGCTGTCGGCGTTAGCGGGCGAGATCCCGGTAACCGAACGTGTGGTGACGGTCGAAGAAACCTGTGAGTTGGTGATTGGTGTGCCCGATTGGGTGTCGCTGCAGTGCCGTCCCGCCAGCGTCGAGGGGACGGGCGAAATCACCATGCGGCGGTTGGTCAAGGAATCGTTGCGGATGCGCCCGTCACGGCTGATTGTGGGTGAAGTTCGTGACGCCGAGGCCCTCGACCTGTTGATCGCAATCAATTCCGGGCTTCCGGGAATGTGTACGATTCACGCGAACTCGGGGCTCGATGCGCTGAATAAACTCGCGACGCTCCCGTTGCTCGCAGGGCGCAACATCGACTCCACGTTCATTCGCCCTGCGGTGGCCTCGGCGATAGACATCGTGGTGCACTGCGCGATGGCCGCCGATGGTCGGCGCACTGTTGCGCACATTATCGATGTGGGGCGAATCGGGACTGATGGGGAATTTTCGGTGACTCCGTGGACGCTGTAATTGCTGTGATCACCTGCTCGCTGCTCGTCGCGACAGGTTTCGCACTGGTGTGGTGGCCTGGGGTCGGGACTGCGGGTGTCGAACGCCGGTGGGCGTCGGCACTACGTTTCTGGCTCAACGAAACGGGGCTGGCGGGACAATCGCTCGGGGTTGTTGCGGTGGGCGCCGTGGGAATTGTGGCATTGGTCGCTACCACTGTGTCCGCGCTGATTCCCTTGCCTGTTGTGGTTCCGATTGCGGTGTGCGGTTCTATGGTGTCGTTTGTCGCGGTGCTCGAGGGGCGCAGGGCTTCACGCCGGCGGTCGGCACGGCAGGTGTGGCCGGACGTGATCGAGTCGCTGCGCAGCGCACTGCGTTCCGGTTCGACTGTCGCCGAATCGTTCATTGATATCGCTGATCGGGTGCCCGAACGGTGGCGGGGTGCATGGCGGGAATGCGCTCAGGAATTACAGCGAGGTGTGAGCTTTGAAACGGCGGCGCGGAGGCTGAAGAGTTCTATTGCCGACCCGACCGCC
>CALBMG010000120.1 GCA_937896185.1 uncultured Microbacteriaceae bacterium
GGCCCGGTGTGACCGGACCGCCCTCGGTGGTGAGTGTGCTCATTGTGGGCACTCTCTCCTTTGCGTTTGTGTTGTGAACGGTGGGTGACTAGCTCAGCGACGCGAGCTCGTCCTTGGCGGTGGTGATCTGCTCGTCGGTCAGACCGATCAGAAGGGCCAGCGAAGCAGCCTCGGCGGCGTTCTCGACATAGAAGTCAACGAACGACTTCACCTGGGGCTTCTCGGCGTACGAGGCGTTGTTGACATAGATGAAGAGGGGGCGACCGAGGGGGCTGTACGAGCCGTCCTGAACGGTGGTCTCGGAGGCCTCGACGCAGCCGTTGCCACTGTCTACGGCGACAGCACGAACCAGGTCAGCGTTCTCTTCGACATACGAGAGGCCAAAGAAACCGAGGCCACCTTCAGCGCCCGAGATGCCCTGAACGAGCACGTTGTCATCTTCCGAGGGGCTGTAGTCGGTGCGGATTGCGCCTTCTTCGCCGTTAACTTCCTTGGTGAAGTAGTCGAAAGTTCCCGAGTCGGTGCCGGGGCCGAACAGAGCCAGCTCTACATCGGGGAACGAGGGGTCAACCTGG
The DNA here is from genome assembly GCA_937896185.1 of uncultured Microbacteriaceae bacterium. GTDB lineage: Bacteria > Actinomycetota > Actinomycetes > Actinomycetales > Microbacteriaceae > MWH-TA3. The sequence continues at coordinate 576 of CALBMG010000120.1, forward strand.
TTCCAGTTGGTGACGGTGCCTTCGGCGGCGGGGCCCCAGATAGTGGCGAGCTGCTCGACAGTGAGGCACTGAACGAAGTCGTTGGCTGCGGGAACTACAACGGCGAGACCGTCGTTGCCGATCACGATTTCGGTGAAATCGATTCCAGCGTCAGCACATGCGGTGATTTCCTCGTCCTTGATGGCGCGCGAGGCGTCAGCAACGTCGGTTTCACCTGCACAGAACTTTTCAATGCCACCACCGGTGCCGCTGGTTGCGACGGTGACGTTTACGCCGGCTTCGACGTCACGGAACAGGTCAGCTGCAGCCTCGGTGAGGGGAGCGACGGTAGACGAGCCATCGACGACGACAGCGCCGGCGAGAGCGTCCGAGTTGGGGTCAGCGGTCTGACCGCCACAAGCGGAGAGAACAAGAGCAGAAACTGCAAGGGTGCTTGCGAGGCCTGCGAACTTGAGTGTCTTCACGGGGAATTTCCTTCCATGTGCGGCATTGCCGCGGTTTGACTGTGTCGACTGTGTGCCGACAAGTTCATAGAAGGCGGGGACGGTAAACGAGAGGTAAACGCGAGACAAATCTGCTGCGAACGTATGGAAAAAATTGCTCCGCCCCCAGGATTCGAACCTGGACCGAACAGCTCCAAAGGCTGTCGTGCTGCCGTTACACTAAGGCGGACCGCGCGTGTAGCGCACTTCCATTCTGCCCGAAATTCGGGCCGGCGGTGTCGCCTCCGCCCAATTTGCCCGTTCTCGGTGCGTCAATTCCGCCCAAGTGCCAGAATGGGGGAATGACGGATGCACGCCTCGCCATTGTTGTTCTCGCCGCAGGCTCGGGAACGCGAATGAAATCCGCGCTCCCCAAGGTTCTGCACCCCATTGCTGGTGTTCCCATGATCGGTCACGTGTTGTCCGCTGCCACGAGCTTGTCGCCCGCGCACACCGTCGTGGTGGTGCGTCACGAACGCGACCAGGTGGTATCCGCAGTGACAGAGCTGACCGAGGGTGTGCTCATTGTCGATCAGGACGAAATTCCGGGCACCGGTCGAGCCGTCGAGGTTGCCGTTGCTGCTCTGGGTGATTTTGATGGCGATGTCGTGGTCGTCAGCGGCGATGTTCCACTGCTCGATGCTCAAACCCTCGCCGACGTTGTCGCGCATCATCGTGACAGCAAATCCAGCGCCACAATTATCAGTTCGTTCCCCGATGACCCCACCGGTTATGGCCGCATCGTGCGTGACGATTCCGGTTCTGTCGTGAGAATCGTGGAACACCGCGATGCATCCGAGGCGGAACTTGCCGTCGCGGAAACCAATTCGGGTACCTATGTTTTCTCGTCGGCTCACCTGTCCGCCGGCCTGGCCACTATCGGTTCCGCCAATTCGCAGGGCGAAAAATATCTGACGGATGTGGTGGAATACCTGACAATTTCGGGCCACCCTGTCACCGCTGTGGCTGCTGCCGAGGCGTGGCTCGTTGCCGGGGTGAACGACCGAGTGCAGTTGGCTGAGGTTTCGGCGCGGCTGAACGCGATGATTGTCCGCGGGCACCAGCTGAACGGCGTCACCGTAGATGACCCCGCCACCACATGGATTGACCGCGCGGTCACCATCGAGGCCGACACGCGAATTCTGCCGGGAACCTACTTGCAAGGCGCCACCGCAATCGGCGCGTATGCGGTCATCGGCCCTGAAACAACACTGCGGGACACCGAGGTGGGTGCCGGCGCACACGTGACCCGAACCGACGCAACCCTCGCTGTCATCGAGGCGGACGCCACCGTGGGCCCCTATTCGTACCTTCGCCCCGGAACGGTTCTGGGTGTCGGCGGCAAGATCGGTGCATTCGTCGAAACAAAGAACTCCCAGATCGGCGCGGGCAGCAAGATTCCACACCTGTCCTACATTGGCGACACCACCGTGGGCGAGAAGTCGAATATCGGTGCGGGCACCATCACCGCTAACTATGACGGGGTCAACAAACACCGCACCGAGGTGGGTTCTCACGTGCGAACCGGGTCTCACAACGTGTTCGTTGCGCCCGTTAGAATTGGGGACGGAGCGTACACCGCTGCGGGTACAACAGTCCGAAAAGACGTCCCCGCGGGCAATCTGTCACTGTCGATGGCGCCCCAAAAAAATATTTCGGGGTGGGTCGAAAACAACCGTCCCGGGTCTGCGGCCGCCGAGGCCGCCGAGCGGGCTACACAGGGGGAATAAGTCAGTGACATCAATCGAGACAAGCAACAAAAAGCGCCTCGTCCTCATTTCGGGTCGCGCACACCCCCAGTTGGCTCTCGATGTCGCCAAGGAACTCGACATCTCGTTGGTTCCCACCGACGCACGCACGTTCGCAAACGGTGAAATCTATGCCCGTTTTGACGAGAGCGTTCGCGGCACCGACGCATTCGTCTTGCAGTCCCACTGCACTCCCATCAACGAATGGTTGATGGAGCAGCTAATCATGGTCGACGCACTGAAGCGCGCCAGCGCCAAGCGCATCACCGTTGTTGCGCCGTTCTTCCCGTATGCGCGTCAAGACAAGAAGGGTCGCGGCCGTGAGCCCATCTCGGCACGCCTCGTCGCCGACCTGTTCAAGACGGCGGGCGCTGACCGCATCATGTCGATCGACATTCACGCATCACAGATTCAGGGTTTCTTTGACGGCCCCTTTGACCACCTGTTCGCCATGCCCGTCCTGCTCGAGCACTTCCGTGCGCAGCTTGACCCCGAGACGCTGACCGTCGTCAGCCCCGACATGGGCCGTGTACGCGTGGCTGATGTGTGGAGCGACAAGCTGGGTGCGCCGCTGGCTATCATCCACAAACGCCGCGACCCCTTCGTGCCTAACCAGGTTTCGGTACACGAAATTGTGGGCCAGGTCGAGGGCCGCGTCTGCCTGCTCGTCGATGACCTGATCGACACGGGCCGCACCATCGTCAAGGCCGCCGAGGCGCTGAAGAAGGCCGGCGCAAAGGGAGTCGTTGTGGCGGCAACACACGCCGTGTTCAGTGATCCCGCCACCGAAATCCTGCAGTCCGAGTTCATCGACAAGGTCGTCGTCACCGACACCCTGCCGATTCCGGAGGAGAAGCGTTGGGATCGACTCGAGATTCTGTCGATCGCACCGACCATCGCGTCGGCAATCCGCGAGGTGTTCGGCGAAGGTTCCGTCACCGGCATGTTCGACGGCGCCGCATAACTCTTGTCGACGCAGAATCGCGCCGGCCTGGGATGGGGCTTCTTCGGTGTTGCCCTCTTCGCGCTGAGCGTCCCGCTCACGCGATCCGCCGTCGACCACATGAATCCCGTGTTCATCACGTCGGGTCGAGCGGTCGTTGCTGCCGTACTCGCCATCGCGTTCCTGTACTTCCGTAAACAGCCACTCCCGACCCGGCGCCAGGTGTGGCGCCTCTTCCTCATCGGCGGGAGATCGGAAGAGCG
>CALBMG010000121.1 GCA_937896185.1 uncultured Microbacteriaceae bacterium
GTGTCCAGATCCGTTGTGGCTTCCGACGACTCCAGGACGGGAACACCGGCTGCGATGGCGTGTTCTTTTGCGGTGACCTTGTTACCGGCCATCTCGAGCACTGACGAGTTGGGACCGATGAACGTGATGCCGTTTTCCGCAGCGGCCTGAGCCAGGTCAGGGTTCTCACTGAGGAAACCGTAGCCAGGATAGATTGCGTCGGCGCCCGATTCTTTCGCTACGCGAATAATTTCGTCGATGTCGAGGTACGCACGAACGGGGTGACCAATTTGACCAATCTGGTAGGCCTCATCGGCCTTAAAACGGTGCGTTGACTCACGGTCCTCGTACGCAAAAACGGCGACCGTTTTTGCGCGAAGTTCGTATGCGGCGCGAAACGCGCGAATTGCGATTTCGCCTCGATTAGCTACAAGAATCTTTGAAAACATTGTCTCCCTTACCCTGGGGTGGCAATAAATGAATATGGTCGGCCGTGGTGTTCCGCCCTTCCAGCCTACTGAAAGGTAGGCTGTCTCTCGTGCAGGTCGTAAGTGTGAGCTCGTTGAAGGGCGGTGTCGGAAAGACAACCGTCACCCTAGGTTTGGCATCAGCCGCGTATGCGCGGGGCCTTCGCACCCTCGTAATCGACATGGATCCACAGTCTGATGTCTCGGCCGCCCTGGCCTCGCGTTCATCGCACGGGTACAACATCGACACGATTTTGAAGTCATTGACGGCAAAAAACGTGCGAAACGCCGTTGGTCCATCGACCTGGACGGCCCCCAGCGACACCCCCGTCGACATCATGATGGGTTCGCAGGGTGTGGCCCAACATGATTCGCCCACTCCGACGAAAAACGATTTGTGGAAACTCGAGGAAGCCCTCGCGTTTATCGAACGTGACTACGACGTGGTTCTGATTGACTGCCCGCCGTCGTTCAACGCGCTGACGCAGACATCGTGGACGGCTTCCGATGCTGTGGTCGTTGTCGCCGAACCTGGCTTGTTTTCGGTTACTGCGGTTCACCGCACACTGCTGGCTCTCGAGGCAATGCGCACCAAGATGTCTCCTCGGCTGCGCACGGCCGGAGTGATCGTGAATCGTTACCGCCCCGATTCGGCGGAGCACCGTTTCCGCCTCGAGGAAATGGAACAGTTGTTCGGGGACGCTGTTCTGGAACCCATCATCGAAGAAACGTTGACGATGCAGCAGGCCACGGGTGCGGCAACCCCGATCCACCGTTGGCCCGGAAACACAGCACAGGGTCTCGCCGCGACGTTCGATTCGTTGCTGGATCAGATTCTGACGCCTACGGTCCCCGACGAGGACTAATCCGCGTTCATCAGTGTCCTGCTGCGTGCAGAGGGCGCTCAGGGTGCAACGAATAATGCCATCGAAGGCATAGTGTCGCGAACGCTGTTGGGGAGTTAGCTGGCGCGCGATGCACGCTTGATGGCAAGCTCGTCCATCGGTGCGTTGACGTCGACGAGCTCGAGGTCAATCAGCGAGGTCTCTACTTCGCGCAGGACCTTGCCCACGGCAATGCCGAACACTCCCTGTCCACGGTTCACGAGGTCGATGACTTCGTCGCTCGAGGTGCACATGTAGACGGATGCCCCGTCACTCATAAGGGTGGTTTCGGCAAGGTCGTTGATGCCCGAAGCTCGCAGCTGTTCTACGGCTACACGGATCTGCTGAAGCGAGATTCCGGTGTCCAGCAAACGCTTGACTAGCTTGAGAACAAGAATGTCACGGAAAGAGTACAGACGCTGCGAGCCGGAACCTGATGCGCCGCGCACGGTCGCGGGCACGAGCTCTGTGCGAGCCCAGTAGTCCAGCTGGCGGTAGGAAATGCCGGCAGCGTTCGCAGCCACCTGACCACGGTAACCCTCGGTCGGTTCGTTACCGACGTTGGCAAGCATGTCGCTCATCCGTTTCCTAACCTTCACGTTTAACTTGAAACTTTGTGTTCTCACACTAGCGACAGTTCCGGAGGATTGCGAAGTTCATCTTCCGCGTGTCGCGTTAGCCGATGTTGTCCTCAACAGAGCGCATCACAACAGAAATGCGCAGCTGTTCAAGGTTTGACGCCAACTCGCGAGCCACATCCACTGCCTTCTGACGCCCCACACGGCTGGCGCTCTTTACATACGGCAATACTGCGGAATGCACAATTGCGGCGTCCTTTTCCGCCTGCACACGCAGCTGCTGCAGGTGGCGAGGCTCGATACCTGCCTTGTACAGGTTCACCAGAGCAGACATGATCTTGACTGCTTCCTCGGTGAAAAGTTCAGCCGGGGCCAACAACTTGACCGAGATCGCGTCACTGAGCAACGACGCGGTTGCACCAGTTTTTTCCAACAGCTCAGCACGGGTGTACCGCACATCAATCGACAGAATCGATTCCACGGTAATTGCCTGACCACCGGGCAAAACCGGGGCCTTGCCGGCGTCCATGTCGGCGAGGATTTCGCGTATAACGCGCAAAGGCAAAAAGTGGTCGCGCTGCAAGCTCAGGACCACACGGATGCGCTCCACCAGCGGAAGTGTGTATGTGCGGTAGCCACCAGCACTACGTTCGGGGAGCACCAAACCTTGGTCTTCGAGGAAACGAATCTTCGACGAGCTCAGCTCGGGAAATTCGATCGACAACTTTGCGAGAACCTGCCCGATGGACAAGTTGCTCGCGGAATCCTTAGGAAGAGGAACCGCACCCATTCGTTACGCCCCAGTACCCACATCGTGCCGGGACGAATAGAACGTCATCCGGTATTTGCCAATCTGAACTTCGCACCCATCGGTCAACGGCGCCGAGTCGACGCGGCCGCCCTGCACATAAGTGCCGTTCAAGGACGTCAAATCCCGAATCGAGAAGTTCTTGCCCTGCCGGGTGATTTCTGCGTGACGGCGCGAAACCGTGACATCGTCGAGGAAAATTTCCGCGTCGGGGTGGCGACCGGCCACAACGACATCGGTGTCGAGGAGGAAACGGGCTCCCATGTTGGGGCCACGGCGCACGATAAACAGTGCACTTCCGGGAGGCAGGGCACCGATCGCCGCAAGTTCCTCGGAAGAAACGTCGCCAACGAGTTCGTCCAAGCGGTGTGCGAATTCGTTGCCGAATTGCTCCGTCGAATGACGAGTGTCGTTGTCGCTCATGCTGCCTCCGTTGTTCACACTACCCGAAAATCAGGCGGTTGTGTCGACGGATTTTTCGCCCCACAGCGCCCTCAAATAACGAACACCCGTCACCCAGTACAACAGTGAACCAATACCGCCGAGGAACCAGCCCAGTGCGGCAACGAGTTCAGAAATTGCACCATCCGGCAGCAATGAGCTGACAACGATGATGGGGAATGCGATAAATAGCACAAAAGTGGCGACCTTGCCCAGATAGTTCACCGGCGGAATGTCGTCAAATCGACGCCGCTTGATCAGGTAGGCACACAACAACACGATGTCGCGAGCCAAAACAATTGCGAGAAGAATCCAGGGAATCATTCCCCTCACGGACAGCGCGACGACGCTCGCTGCGATAAACAGGCGGTCCGAGATGGGGTCCAACAGGGTCCCGAGCCTCGTGACCTGATTGAGTGCGCGGGCCAGGAAACCGTCAACGAAATCACTCGAGGTGGCAGCGATCAGCACAATCAAGGCAACCGAATCGTGCCCGGAAACCAGCAGCCACAGGAACACCGGTACCGAGAGAAGCCTCAGAAAAGAAATGACGTTGGGGATAGTCCAGATTCGATCCATACCCGTACGCGCCATACGGTGATTCTATGTGGTGTGGCGTGGCAATTCGCGGGCACTCGCGCGGTTAACATAAATCCATGTCGTGCGTACGTTTCAACACCCCCGCCCAGCGTCAACAGATGACCGACGTGTCCAACGGCGTGCAACGGGATGAGCCGATTGCTCAGTTCCTCGGCCCGGTCATGACCCAGTCCAAGATTGACCGTCTGCGGTTGATGGCGACCAGCGAGAACCCCAAAATTCGTGAAACTGTTGCGGCGTCTCGCCACACACCCGAGGAACTTTTCGAGGCCCTCTCCAACGACCCCGAACCCGGAGTCAGGATGTGGCTCGCCCGTAACGAACATGTCCCCTGCGACATCCTGCGCAAACTGGCCCACGACCCCGACGAAACGGTTCGCTCGTTTGTGGCCATCAATTTCTTCGTTCCCGCCGACGCCATGGGCGAACTGGCACACGACGAAAGCCCCCGCGTTCGCGCACTCGTCGACTGGAAAGCACAGCTCGCAGCGGCGAGCTAGTTTCTAGCCCAGACCCAGCGCCTTCGAGGCATCCGCCAAAGCCTGAGCGGAACGATGGAATAGTTCGAGTTCCCGGTCGTCGAATTCGACGTCCAGCACCGAGGCGACACCCGTCGAATTAACGACAGAGGGCACGCTCAAGGCAATATCGGTCACACCGTGGAAATCCGTCAACACGCTGGACACGGGCAGTACCGCACCCTCGTCCGACAAGATTGCTTCAACAATTCGGGCGCCGCTGAGCCCGATCGCATAGTTCGTCGCGCCCTTGCCGGCAATAACGGTGTAGGCCGCGGTTTTAACCGACTCTGCGATGTCGTCCAACTCGCCAGCAGGAATCGCAGTTCCCGTGGCATCCCGCCACGACGTGACCGGCATCGGGCCGATTCGAGCCTGCGACCACAGGGGGAATTCCGAGTCCCCGTGTTCGCCGACAATGTAGGCGTGAATCGAACTGGTGGCGACACCGGTGCGCTGTGACAGCATCCACCTCAGTCGAGATGAATCCAGAACCGTTCCAGAAGAAAAGACTCTGTTCGCGGGAAGACCGCTGAATTCTAGAGCTGCCTTGGCCAGAATGTCACAGGGGTTGGTGACCAAAAGGAAGACTGCGTCCGGCGCCCGTTCGACCAACGCGGGCATGATGTCGCGCAAAATACCCACATTCGTACTTGCGAGGTCGAGTCGACTTTGCCCCGGGTTCTGTTTGGCGCCGGCGGTAATCACCACAACATTGGCGCCCTCTACGGTGGAGATGTCCCCGCCACCGTACACAGTTGATGAACCGGTGAACTGGGTACCGTGTGCAAGGTCCAGGACCTCGGCTTCTGCCTTGGCGGCATTGACGTCATAGAGTGCGATTTCGCGCGCCGAGCCTCGAATCAACGAGGCATAGGCCACCGAAGTTCCGACTGCGCCGGCGCCAATTACTGCCAGTTTTGAATTTGTAACGACTCCCATGGGGCCATTGTGTCACGCAGTAACGGACGTTGATGCGTTACGGCGCGACCCGCCACCAATTTGTCGAACAAACAGCGTCATGACGCTGATCATGTACAACCACCAGCTGGCAAATTCCAGAACTGACGGGGTCGGAGAGTAACTAAACGCCCCACGCAACAGAGAACCGAGAATGGTTTCTTTGCCCAACCACGACGAGAGGTCATAGACAATGGCCTCGGCACCGGGAAGCCATGCGGCTTCCTGCAGCTCATGGACGGCGTAGCTGAGGATGCCGGCCGAAACCACAATCAACAGCACACCGGTCCACTGGAAAATTATGCGGAGGTTGACACGCATCATGCCGGTGTAAATAACCCAACCGAGGAAGATCGCGATTCCAATTCCGGCAAGGACAGCAAGAAGTGCGGGGATTTCTTCCCCCGAGGTCTTGATTGACGCCCACACGAACAGCGCAGTCTCAACACCTTCGCGCGCGACGGCGATGAAGGCGACGCCGACGATTGACCACACACTGTTATTGAGCGCTGCGGCCATCGACGATTCGAGGTTCGCCTTCAAGCTTCGCGCAGTTTTCGCCATCCAAAAAATCATCCAGGTGACCAGTCCCACTGCGACGACCGAGAGAACACCGGTCAGCGTTTGTTCGACGCGCTCGTCGATTCCGCCCATACCGAAAATGAGCAAAGCGCCCAAGCCCAATGACAAGGAGACGGAACCAGCTACACCGAGCCAGATTTTGGATACGAGATCACGGCGATCCAGTTTGATAACAAACGCAATGAGGATGCCGACGACGAGTGCTGCCTCGAGGCCTTCACGGAGGCCGATGAGCAGGTTAGCGAGCATGAGTGTCCTTGGGGTATTCAGACCGGTATTGCCGAGTGGAATAGGTAAGCATAACCTTACCAAATTCCTGACTCAGATAATCGTTTGTATCCTAATGATAACCGCCGCGGTCATCGTATGCTAGCCCTATGACAACCGCACTCATCGTGATCGACGTCCAGCAGGGGTTCGAAGACCCCCGATGGGGGCCCCGCAACAACCCCGAATGCGAAACAAACATCCGCAAACTTGTCGACCATTGGCGCAAAACCCAACAACCCATCGTGCTGGTCCGCCACGACAGCACCAGCACCGGTTCTCCCCTGGCACCGGGCCAACCCGGTAACGATTTCAAGCCTGGCATCGACGGCGCACACGACCTGTTGATCAGCAAGCACACGAATTCGGCTTTTTATGGGACACCGAGCCTCGAGGAA
>CALBMG010000122.1 GCA_937896185.1 uncultured Microbacteriaceae bacterium
ATCTTATCGCCACACGCCACAACGCCACCACACACTAGCCAGGAGAACCAATGGTTGCCGCACTTCCCGCCCCCGACCGCGCCCGTGATCAGATTCAGGTGCGCCGCGCCTTGCTGTCGGTGAGTGACAAGACGGGACTGGTGGAATTGGCCACTGCACTTGCTGGCGCAGGGGTCCAGATGGTGTCGACGGGTTCGACCGCTCAGACCATCCGCGATGCGGGTTTCGAGGCACTCGATGTCAGCGCTGTGACCGGTTTCCCGGAATCCTTGGACGGCCGTGTGAAGACCCTGCACCCCTCAATTCACGGTGGCATCCTCGCCGACTTGCGTTACGACAGCCACGTGGCACAGTTGGACGAGCTGGGCATTGAGCCGTTCGACCTGATTGTCGTCAACCTGTACCCGTTTGTGGCGACTGTCGCGAGTGGTGCCGAGGCGGGCACGATCGTCGAGAACGTCGACATCGGTGGCCCTGCCATGGTTCGGGCTTCGGCAAAGAACCACCACAATGTCGCCATTGTTGTCAACCCTGCCGACTACACCGAAATCATCGAGGCAGTGGCCCAAGGCGGCACGACTCTCGCGCAGCGTCGCGTGCTGGCTGGCCGCGCCTTTGCGCACACCGCCGCCTATGACTCGGCCGTGGCGACCTGGTTCCAGTCGGAATACCCGCACGATGACACAACGTTTGCCCCCGCTCTGCGCATCGCCGCCGACCGTGACGCCGTTCTGCGGTACGGCGAGAACGCCCACCAGCAGGGCGCGCTGTATGTTTCGGCGTTGGGCCGCGGCATCGCCCAAGCCACCCAGTTGCACGGCAAGGAAATGTCGTACAACAACTATGTCGACGCTGACGCCGCCCTGCGTGCCGCGTTCGACCATGACGCCCCCGCCGTGGCGATCATCAAGCACGCTAACCCCTGCGGCATTGCCGTGGGCGCCACGATCGCCGAGGCTCACCGTTCCGCCCACGAGTGCGACCCGGTGTCGGCATTCGGTGGTGTTATTGCGGCTAACCGTGTGATCACGCGCGAGGCGGCCGAATCGATTAAGGATATTTTCACCGAGGTCATCGTGGCGCCCGGCTTTGACGCCGAGGCGGTCGAGATTCTCAGCGCAAAGAAGAACTTGCGCCTGCTGCAGTTGCCTCAGGATTACGCCCGTGAATCGCGCGAGATTCGCCAAATTTCGGGTGGTTTCCTCGTGCAGCAGCCGGACACCCATTTCGCGGCGGCATCCGAGTGGAGCCTTGCCGCGGGTGAGCCCGCCGATGCGGACACCCTGCGTGATCTCGAATTCGCGTGGCGTGCGTGCCGCGCGGTGAAGTCGAACGCGATTCTGCTCGCAAACGACGGCGCATCTGTCGGAATTGGCATGGGCCAGGTTAACCGCGTGGATTCCTGCCACCTTGCCGTCAACCGTGCGGGGGACCGCGCCGCCGGTTCGGTCGCCGCGTCGGACGCGTTCTTCCCCTTCGCCGACGGCCTCGAGGTGCTGCTGGCTGCAGGCGTTCGCGCTGTGGTTCAGCCCGGTGGGTCAGTGCGTGACGACGAGGTCGTGGCCGCTGCGAAGGCAGCCGGTGTGACCATGTACTTCACGAACGAGCGCCACTTCTTCCACTAGGAATTGGCGCGTCGGGCTAGGCGACGACGAGTTCGCCGATCGCTTCGCCGTATTCGGTCTCGCCCACCTGGGTGAAACCGCAGCGTTTAAAGAATTCGCCGGGGCCCAGGTCGCCGTATTCCCAGATGGCGGTGATGCGGTCAAAGCCGCGACCGCGGGCTTCGGTCAGAAGGGCTTGGACGGCGAACTTGCCGATTCCGCGGCCCTGTTCGTCGGCGTCGACGTTGATGCGCCACACGCACGCCTTGAATTCGTCTTTGGGGTGGTTGGGGTCAAAGTTTCCGCGAATGAATCCGACGACTTTGTCGTTGTCGATAATCACGCGAGCCCATGTGGTCGATGGGTCGACATAGGCGTCGGCGATCGAATACGAGATGGGGGTGATGAACTGCTCCTGGCCGCGGCGCAGGGTGAGGCTGTTGGCGGCGACGATGGTGCGGGCACTTAATTCTTCAAGTCGGAGTTCGCTCATATATCCACCATAACCCTGCGGGCGCTGCGGCTCGAGGATTTTTGTGTAAACCGTGAGTTAAGTCCTGATTGTGGTGGTGATGCCCGTCGGTGTGACCCGTTGACCGCCTAGAATGGGGGTTATTAAGGCTTTATGTGAAAGGCGTTCCGCATGGAAAAAATCAAGGTAGATGGCGTCGTTGTCGAGCTCGACGGCGACGAAATGACCCGCATTATTTGGCAGTTCATCAAGGACCGCCTCATTCACCCTTACCTGGACATCGAACTCGAGTACTACGACCTCTCGATTCAGAAGCGTGACGAGACCGACGACCAAATCACCATTGATGCTGCGAACGCGATCAAGAAGCACGGTGTCGGCGTGAAGTGTGCGACGATTACCCCCGACGAGGGCCGCGTGACCGAGTTCGGTTTGAAGAAGATGTGGAAGAGCCCGAACGGCACGATCCGTAACATCTTGGGCGGTGTGATTTTCCGCGAGCCGATCATTATTTCGAACATTCCCCGTCTGGTTCCCGGGTGGAACAAGCCCATCATTGTGGGTCGTCACGCTTTCGGTGACCAGTACCGTGCCACTGATTTCACGTTCGATGGCCCCGGCACTTTGACTCTGAGCTTTGCTCCTGCTGATGGTTCCGAGCCTCAGTCGTTCGAGGTGTTCCAGGCTCCTGGTGCCGGTGTGGCGATGGCGATGTACAACCTCGACGAGTCGATTCGTGATTTCGCTCGCGCTTCGATGAACTATGGTTTGGCTCGCAACTACCCCGTGTACCTGTCGACGAAGAACACGATTTTGAAGGCGTACGACGGCCGTTTCAAGGACATTTTCCAGGAAATCTTTGACGCCGAGTTTGCCGAGAAGTTTGCCGCTGCCGGCATTACTTACGAGCACCGCCTGATCGACGACATGGTTGCAAGCGCCATGAAGTGGGAGGGTGGCTATGTTTGGGCGACGAAGAATTATGACGGTGACGTGCAGTCGGACACCGTCGCGCAGGGCTTTGGTTCGCTGGGTCTGATGACGTCGGTTCTGACCACTCCTGACGGCAAGGTTGTCGAGGCCGAGGCTGCTCACGGCACTGTGACCCGTCACTACCGTCAGCACCAGGCCGGCAAGCCCACGTCGACGAACCCCATTGCGTCGATTTATGCGTGGACTCGTGGTTTGCAGCACCGCGGCAAGTTGGACGGCAACCAGGCGCTGATCGATTTCTCGATCGCGTTGGAAGAGGTTGTTGTTGCGACGGTCGAGTCGGGTGCGATGACCAAGGACCTCGCGGCTTTGGTGGGCCCCGAGCAGGAGTGGCAGACCACCGAGGACTTCCTCGCGACTCTGGATGCGAACCTGCAGAAGCGTCTCGCTTCCTAGTAGCCGCTTGACAAAAATACCCCCAGGGGTATTACAATAAACCTAACGAAAGGAGCACACCATGTGCAGCCCCATTACCTGTAGCGATTGTGGCAAGGCAAGCTGGACCGGTTGCGGACAGCACGTCGAGCTGGCTCTGGCCGGAGTGGCCGCGGAAGACCGTTGCGCCTGCAAGTAGTTTTCTGACAACAGTGAAGGGCCCGAGGATCACCTCGGGCCCTTCACTGTTATAACGACTTACTTCTCGAGGAATGCCTTCAAACGTCCCAAGCCATCGGCAAAGTGACCGGTCATCATGACGTCGAGCTTCAGAACCTTGTTCATCAGACGGTCCATGAATCCGCGCGTGCCCGACATGAACCATGTCACCTCGGTGCCGCCGTCCTTCTCGCTCAGGCGGTATTCCACCTCGGCGACAGAGGGGCTGGGTGCGCCAAAGACCATCTGGATGCCGATCAGGCGGGGCGATTCCAGTGCGGTGATCGCCATTTTGCCGTTGCCGATGCGCTTGCCGACATAGCTGTAGGTCGCGCCGACGCCGCTGCTGGGGGTGCCCACCGTCGACACGGTGCTGGGGTCCATCGACGGGAACGGGTTCCATTCGTCGAACTGGGCGAAGTCGCTCATGACGTCGAATACGGACTGGATGGGTGCCGAGATCTGTTCGGACACTTCGATTGAGTATGTGGTGCGTGCCATGCGGCAAGCCTAGACGAGTTGGCGGGTTCGTGACAGGCTAAGGGCAGGCTTCCTGCCGCCCGGCGGGTTTCTTCGATAGAACCGAGTTATGAAACTTTTGTCACTGGCAAGGCGGTACCCGCTGATTGTGGTGACGATTGTCGTGGCTGCGGTGGCGTGGAGTTTCGAGGCCGTTCCAGCGAGCCTCGTCGCGCAGTGGGTTGTGACGGTGTTTGCGGGTGCGGTTGCCGCGGCCAAGGCGGTGGCCATGGTGCGTGCGATGCTGGCCCGAAAGTTTGGTTTGGATGTGTTGGCGGTCACGGCCATCGCCGCGACGCTCGTCGTCGGTGAATACTGGGCCGGGTTGCTGATCGTGCTGATGTTGGCTGGTGGCGAGGCGCTCGAGGATTACGCCGAGGGCCGTGCCGAGGCCGAGCTCAGCGCTCTGTTGAGCCGGGTGCCGCAGGTGGCTCATCGGATTGCCGCGGATGGAACAGTGACCGATATTCCCGCCGATGACGTGGTGGTGGGGGACAGGTTATTGGTGCGGCCCAGCGAGGTTGTGCCGGTGGATTCACAATTGGTGACCGCTTTTTCGTCGTTCGACGAATCGTCTCTGACGGGCGAGAGCTTGCCTGTCGATAAGGTCAGCGGCGATTCCGTGATGTCGGGGTCGATCAATGGTCCTGCGGCGGTTGAGGTCATCGCGACGGCCCGAGCCGAGGACAGCCAGTTCCAACGCATTGTCGAGTTGGTCGGTGCCGCCAAACAGTCCAAGGCCCCTCTCGTGCGTTTGGCGGACCGCTACGCGGTGCCGTTTACCGTGACGGCCTATGCGATTGCGGGAATCGCGTGGGCTGTTTCGGGCGATAGCGCCCGGTTTGCCGAGGTCCTGGTGGTGGCAACCCCGTGCCCGCTGCTGATTGGCGCCCCGGTGGCGTTCATGGCGGGCATGTCGGCGGCGGCGAAGTCGGGGATTGTGGTCAAACATGCGGGCACATTGGAGCGGTTGGCCAGGGCCCGTACGGTGGCGTTTGATAAGACGGGCACCCTGACCTATGGCATGCCCACGGTGGTGTCGGTGCACCCGCACGGTATGACCGAGGATGAACTTTTGGTTCTGGTGGGGTCGGCGGAACAGTATTCGTCGCACGTGTTGGCGGGGGCCTTGCGTCAGGCGGTGTCGGATCGTGGGTTGATGGTGCGCGAGGCGACCGACGCTCGCGAGGTGGCGACTCACGGTGTCGAGGCCGTCATCGATGGCCGCATTGTGTTTGTGGGGAAACCCAAATATGTGGCGCAGTTGGCGCCCGATACGACGTTCCGCGAACTGGCG
>CALBMG010000123.1 GCA_937896185.1 uncultured Microbacteriaceae bacterium
GATCTACACAGGCGAAGACACTCTTTCCCTACACGACGCTCTTCCGATCTGCGAGAGCGATGTCGCGAATCGATTCGATAACCCTCGTGAAACCACCCTGGGCGTACAGCACGCCGTCGTTGAGGTCGAGGTGGCTCATCAGGTGGAACATGCTGGGGGCAGAATACGGGCTGGCACCCAGGAACACGGCGGGATAGCCGAGGATCTGGCGGGCGCGCAGGCTGCTGACGAACCTCGACGCAAATGTATAGATAGGTGTGGTCAACAGTTTGATCAGAGTGCCCAGGCGGGTCAACACGGGCTTCACAAACAGGGGTGTGAGTTTCTCAAACGACGAGTACAGGAAATATTTGACCGCCACCGCATATGTGTCGGATGCCGACGCCACGTACTTTTCTAACGCTTTCGCCCCACCGGGTTCCAGAGTCTCAAACACGTCGAGGTTGTCGGAAAGTTTCGCCCGCACATCGACAAACGGTGCACTGCCGCCCACGGGCTGCTCGCCGGGTTTCGGTTCGAAATAGACGCGATAGCCGGGATCCAGCAAGCCCAAATCCAGCTGTTCGGCGGCGCTCGTGCCCATCAATTTATAGAAGTGGTCAAACACTTCGGGCATCAGATACCAGCTGGGGCCGGTGTCGAAACGGAAGCCCTTGTGTTCCCACATGCCGGCGCGACCGCCCACGTTGGGCAGTGCCTCGATCAGTGTGACGTCACGACCGTCCTTAGCCAACAGAGCCGCAGCGGACAGGCCGCCCATGCCGCCGCCAATGATGATCACCTTGCGACCGTTATCCACGATGATTCCTATTTGTCGGTAAGCGAACGGAAACCCAGCATGATGCGGGCAGCGATGAGGTATTTGGTCAGGTTGGGCACACTGATGCGTGCACGCAACAACTGATCGGCGGGGGTCGACCGAATCCGACGCGACAGTTCGGCAAAGAAATCGTGTGCCAGGGCCACTGCTCGTGCCGCGTCGTCGGGCAGCAACCGCAGGGTCGCGTTGGCGGCAGCGAGGTCGGCGTCGATGTCGTCCACGAGTCGCACCTTGGTGATTTCGTCAAGGTTGTGAGCGGTCACCCCGGGGAAATAACTTCGTCCGAGCCCCTCGGCGTCAGCCGACAGGTCACGCAAGAAGTTGACTTTCTGGAACGCGGCGCCCAGCGCTCGCGCCCCCTTGACCAGCAACCGGCCCTCGTCTGCGGACACGTTGCGTCCCCGCACAAACACTGCCAAACACATCAAACCCACGACTTCTGCCGAACCATAGACATAACGGGCGAAACCAGCCTCGTCGTACTCGGTGTCGGTAAGGTCCATGCGCATCGAGGCGAAGAACGGCGCCGTCTCGGCTGTGGTGATGCCGACTGCTCGGGCAGTGGTGGCAAAGGCGTGGATGACGAGGTTCGACGAGTAACCGGTGTGCAAAGCGTTTTCGGTTTCTTTTTCGCAGTCGTCGAGGATGGTGCGAATCGCATCGGGTGTCAGACCTGCTTCGGCGGCAACACCATCGACTATTTCGTCGGCAATTCGCACCAGCGCATAAATGTTCGAGATGTGCCGGCGAGAATCCGCTTTCAACACACGCGATGCCATTCCGAACGACGTCGAATACTGGCGGATCACATCAGCCGAGGCGGCTTGGGCGACCTCTGTGTATAAGTTGAGCCTGTCCACGCACACCCCCATTGTGTTTCGAGTATCGAAAGATTCCGTTCTTTCAGGATAGCCTTATATGCATGACTGTGCCTGAACTTGTGGTGTTGCTGGACGAATCCGGCGAACCAATTGGCGAACACCTGAAGTCAACGGTTCACCACACCGACACCCCGTTGCATCTCGCCTTTTCGTGTCACGTCTACAACGACAAAGGGCAGGTGCTGGTTACACGTCGGGCGCTGTCAAAGCTGACCTGGCCGGGTGTGTGGACGAACTCTTTCTGCGGGCACCCCGCACCGGGTGAAAACTTCGAATCAGCGATTTCGAGGCGCGCGGTTGACGAACTGAGACTGACAGTGCACTCGATCTCGCCCATCTTGCCGGATTTCCGTTACCGCGCCATTGATGCTTCCGGTGTGGTCGAGAACGAAATCTGCCCAGTGTTTTCGGCTATCGCAGATGGCGACCCCCAGCCGTCGTCGGATGAGGTGTGCGAATGGGCTTGGATCAATCCGCGCGAACTGGCTGCAGCAGCACACGCCGCGCCCTTTGCATTCAGCCCCTGGTTGGTCATGCAACTGCAGCAACTCGGCTGATTGCACAAATACCCCCTGGGGTATTACTCTGGAGTGAGTCAACTCACGAACGGAGCACCCATGTGCCAGCAAATTTCCTGCCGCAAATGTGGAAAAGCCACCTGGACCGGATGCGGGCAGCACGTCGATGCCGTCATGCGCGGAATCCCCAAGTCGCAACGCTGCCAAGGCCACGCCAACGACCCCAAGGAACCCGGTTTCTTTGCGCGACTGTTTGGCGCTAAATAAGACGGACTCCAGAAGCAACGAAGGCCCGACACCTGCGTGGTGCCGGGCCTTCGTCATACCGCCTAAATATTTGTGCGGTGGAAGTTCTGGAACGAGCGCGAAGCCGTGGGGCCGCGTTGGCCTTGGTAGCGGCTGCCGTATTCCGACGAACCATAGGGCTTCTCGGCTGCCGAGGTGAGCTGGAAGAAGCACAGCTGGCCAATCTTCATGCCGGGCCATAGTTTGATCGGCAGGGTCGCCACGTTGGACAGCTCCAAGGTGACGTGGCCGCTGAAGCCGGGGTCGACGAAACCTGCGGTCGAGTGCGTCAACAGACCGAGTCGTCCGAGCGACGACTTGCCCTCAAGGCGCGCTGCGATGTCGTCGGGCAGGGTGACGACCTCGTAT
>CALBMG010000124.1 GCA_937896185.1 uncultured Microbacteriaceae bacterium
GCCGAATTTCGGCTCGTGCGCACAAGGAAACCCAACGCCGTAAGAACGCACTCGAATCATCCACTCTGCCGGCAAAACTCGTGGACTGCCGTTCCAATGAATTCGAACGCTCCGAGCTGTTCATCGTCGAGGGTGACTCGGCATTGGGCACCGCAAAGCTGGCCCGTGACTCGGAATTCCAAGCACTCCTGCCCATCCGAGGCAAAATCCTCAACGTGCAAAAAGCGTCAGTCAGCGACATGCTGTCGAATTCCGAGTGCGCATCGATCATCCAGGTGATTGGCGCGGGCAGTGGTCGCTCGTTTGACCTTGAACAGGCCCGATACGGAAAAGTCATCATTATGAGTGACGCCGATGTCGATGGTGCACACATTCGCACCCTCCTTCTGACACTGTTCTTCAAATACATGCGCCCTTTGGTCGAGGCGGGCCGTGTTTATGCGGCAGTTCCACCGTTGCACCGGATTGTGGCTATCAACCAGGGCTCGAAGCCCAACGATGTCATCTACACCTACAGCGAGGCTGAACTGCATTCGACTTTGGACGGTCTGCGCAAGTCGGGCCGCAAGTGGCAGGAACCCATTCAGCGTTACAAGGGTCTGGGTGAAATGGATGCCGATCAACTGGCGGACACGACCATGAACCTGGCACACCGCAGCCTGCGCCGTGTGACGCTGACCGACATGGAAGAAGCCACACGCGTGTTTGAGCTCCTCATGGGCAACGAGGTGGCGCCACGCCGCGAATTCATCGTTGCCGGTGACGGACTGAATCGCGAACGCATCGATAGTTAGACCAAACAACGAAGGGCCCGGACAGCAGATGTCCGGGCCCTTCGTTGTTAACTCAGGGTTGGGTGAATGAGGCGGCGGATTCACCAATGCCCGACACTACGTGGCTCAAGGCCGAACCGCTGCCATCGCGTTTGCCCAGTTCGGTGGGCAGTTCGAGTGGAGTTCCATCGGAACCGACAGCCAGGGGGTTGAGTCCGACCCATGCGCGGGACAGCCCGATTTCGCCCTTGAGGAGTGCGTGAGCGCGAACACCACCCGTGGCACGACCCTTCCCGGGGAAGTCAGAGAACAGCGAGACCTTTGCGCGGCCTGGATCTGCGCCCGCGAGAGTGCCCTCTACGGCAGTGATGGTGACCACTCGGGCATCGTCCGAGGCGACCGCGGCAAAGTGGATGACGACGTCCCCATCAGCCAGGTTGATACCGGCAACACCTGAGGCACCGTAGCCCTGTGGCCTGACCGTTGCCGCGGGGAAACGCAGCAGCTGGGTCTTGTGGGTGATGAATACCAGTTCGGCGGAATCGGGTGCCGGTGACGCACCGATGACCTCGTCACGAGAATCAATCGTGAAAATGCTGAAATCTGTTTTTTGTGGGAAGGTGGCGGGGTCGACACGCTTCACAACGCCCCGAGCAGTTCCCAACGCCAGTGGTGTATCAGTCAACGGGACGACGGTGATGACACGTTCCGCGGATTCCAGCCCGACAACGTACTGGCTCAATCGTGAGCCGGCGGCCAACGAAATTGAGGCAACGGGCATCGCAGGAAGATCGACGGGAGAGAAGCGAATCAGGCGACCACGGTTGGTGATGGCCCCAAGCTCGCCGCGCACGGTGGTGGGAATCACGGTGAGCAATGCATCGTGTTTGACGCGCTGTGCCGCTTCGGGAATGTCACCCTCGGCGTCGATGCGCACGGCACGACCCGTGGTCGAGATCACAACACGGCAGGGTGCGTCCTCGATTTCGAGGCTGGTGGTTGCGCCGCTGCGTGCGGACACCGAGTCACCGGCAGATTCCATCAACGAGGTGCGGCGGGCCGTGCCAAATTTTGTTGCCGTGTCCTGCAACTCGGTGCTCACCAAGGCCCGCAGGCTGGTGCGCGAACCGAGCAGTTCGGTCAGCTGGGCAATGTCGGCCAGCAGCGCGTCACGTTCGTTTTCCAGTTCAACTCGCGAGAACTTTGTCAGTCGTCGAAGTCGAAGTTCGAGGATGTATTCGGCCTGGATTGTCGAAAGCTCAAATACGGTCTGCAGTCGGGCCCGAGCGGTTTCGACGTCGTCGGCGTTACGGATGACCTGGATAACCTCGTCGATATCGAGAATCGCCACAAGCAAGCCCTCGACCAAGTGCAGTCGTTCCTTGCGACGTGCCAGTCGATAGGTGCTTCGGCGGGTAACGACCTCGATGCGGTGGTCAATGAACACCTGCAGCATCTCGCGAAGCCCCAAAGTCTCGGGCTTACCGTCTACCAGAGCGACGTTGTTGATCGAGAAACCGTCCTCGATGGGGGTGAGCTTGTACAGCTGCTCCAATACGGCTTCGGGAGAGAAGCCGGTTTTTACCTCGATGACGAGCCGCAAACCATTTTTGCGGTCGGTCAGGTCGGTGACATTGCTGATTCCCGTGATCTTCTTCTTCGAGACGCCGTCCTTGATGCGTTCGATGACGCGTTCTGGGCCCACGAGGTACGGAAGTTCGGTGATAACGATGCCCTGTTTGCGGGCCGAAACGTGTTCGATTGTCGATCGGGCGCGAGTGCGGAACGTGCCCTTGCCCGTTGCGTAAGCTTCACGAACACCGTCGAGACCCACAATGATTCCACCGGTGGGAAGGTCGGGGCCGGGGACAAATTCCATCAACTGGTCGAGAGTCGCATCGGGGTGGTCGATGAGGTAGCGCGCCGCTGAAATTACTTCGGTGAGGTTGTGCGGCGCCATGTTTGTGGCCATTCCCACGGCGATACCGCTGGCACCATTGACCAGTAGGCTGGGGAACGCACTGGGCAGGACGGACGGCTGCATAATCGAGCCGTCGTAGTTGGGAACAAACTCGACAACGTCTTCGTCCAAACCCTCGACCATGGCCATCGCTTCGGGGCGAAGTTTTGCTTCGGTGTATCGCGACGCGGCGGGGCCGTCGTCGAGCGATCCAAAGTTGCCGTGGCCATCAACGAAGGGCACACGAAGCGTGAAAGCCTGGGACAGGCGCACCAACGCGTCGTAAATTGCACTATCACCGTGCGGGTGAAGCTTTCCCATGACCTCGCCCACAACACGGGCACTCTTGACATAACCGCGTTCGGGGCGCAGGCCCATTTCAGCCATTTGGTAGACAATTCGTCGCTGAACGGGTTTTAAACCATCACGAGCGTCGGGAAGAGCGCGAGAATAGATGACGGAGTACGCATATTCGAGGAACGAACCTTGCATCTCGTGCGACAGGTCGACGTCATCAATACGTTCAGAAACAGTAGGGGAGGTACTCACAATGACCGCAATGTTACCTGTGCTCACTTCGAAGGACCGTAGCCTCGCCGCTGTTCTGCAAAGTTCGTTTGAGGCGGTCAAAGGCCGGCCCAACTCCCTGAACCTAAAACATGTGAAGCACGCCGTCATCGTGCTGGTGGACGGGCTCGGTGAAACCAATCTGTTGGCGCGCAAAGCACACGCCCGCACACTCGTAAAGGCGACAGGCCCCAGCATTTCGGCAGGATTTCCGTCAACGACCGCCTCGATGTTGACGTCATTGATGACGGGTGCCGATCCCGGCTCTCACGGGCTCGTCGGATATTCGGTACGCAACCCGCACACAGGTCTCGTGGTTAACCAACTCAGCGGATTGGACTCGCTGGATGTTCGGACGTGGCAACCGCTTCCGACGATTTGGGAGGTTGAG
>CALBMG010000125.1 GCA_937896185.1 uncultured Microbacteriaceae bacterium
CGCGTTCGTAGTTGTAAATCGCGCCACGGAACAGAGCGGAATAGCCCTCGAGGACGGCGTTCCACGATGCGGCAAGAGTGTCCATCGGGCGGGCAGTGAAATATTGCGCGGCGGTCAGAACGTGTTCGTTCGAGAAAATCATGAAGAACGCGCCGACCACAAAGCCGAGGAACACCGACAAAATGGTGCGGGTGGTGCCGGCGGCAAAGATTTCCTTCACAGCCGACTGGAAACGGTTTTCGGTTTCGGCACTCATACGGCCACTCCCGCCATCATCTGACCCAGCGTCTCGCGGGTCGCAGTTGAATCCACAATTCCGACAATTCGGCCGCGGTACATGACCGCGATGCGGTCGGCCAGTCCAACGACTTCATCCAATTCGGTCGACACAATCACGACGGGCTTGCCGGCATCGCGGGTGCGAATGATTTGTTCGTGAATGAACTCGATCGATCCCACATCCACACCGCGTGTGGGCTGTGAGGCGATGAACAGCGACAGGTCACGCGACAGTTCACGCGCGACAACCACCTTCTGCTGGTTGCCTCCCGAGAGGTTACCTGCGTGGGTGTCGCGGCCGGGGGTGCGAATATCGTATTCGGCGATAAGTTCGTCGGCGATGCGGTCACGATTGGCGAAATCGATGGCGCCGTTTTTCGCAAAAGGAGGACCAAACGATTTATTGAGCATCAGGTTTTCGGCGATGCTGAACTGGCTGACAAGCCCGTCCTTCTTGCGGTCCTCGGGCACATAGCCCACGCCCGCGTCGATGACCTCGCGCACCGAAGATGCGGTGATATCGAGCTCGCCAAGGTGAATAGTTCCCGACGATACCCCGCGCAGGCCGACCAGGGCTTCCGCCAATTCTGTCTGGCCGTTACCCTGCACACCGGCAATCGCCAGGACTTCGCCTCCGTGCACAGTGAAGGTCACATCATCGACGACCTTGTCGTTTCGGTCGCCCACAACGGTGAGGTTCGTCACCGTTAAACCGGCTGAGCCAATCTGTGGCGGATTCTTGGTCACGTGCAGGTCGACGGCGCGGCCGACCATCATCGACGCGAGTTCTTCGGCGGATTCCGTGGGTTTCGCATCGCCCACGACCTTGCCCAGACGGATGACCGTGATGACGTCGGCCACGGCCTGGACTTCGCGCAGTTTGTGCGTGATGAAGACGATCGAGGTGCCGGATTTCGCCAACCCGCGCATGATTTCCATCAGTTCGTCAGTTTCTTGTGGGGTCAGAACCGCGGTGGGTTCGTCCAGCACCAATACCTTGGCGTCGCGAGCGAGCGCCTTGATGATTTCGACACGCTGCTGCGCACCGACAGGCAGGTCCTCAACGACGGCGTCGGGGTCGATGTCGAAACCAAAGCGGTCCGAGATTTCACGCACACGGGCACGAGCGGCATCGAGGTCGAGCATCCCCATCGCGCCGGTGGTTTCGTTGCCCAAAATAACGTTTTCCGCCACTGTGAAAACGGGGATCAGCATGAAGTGCTGGTGGACCATCCCAATACCGGCCGCCATTGCGTCGCCGGGTCCCGAAAATTTTTGTACGACTCCGTCGAGCAGAATCTCGCCGTCGTCGGCGGTGTAAAGGCCGTACAACACGTTCATCAACGTGGACTTGCCCGCACCGTTTTCGCCCAACAGGCTGTGGATTTCGCCGGATTCAACCACCAGGTTGATCGAGTCGTTGGCGGTCAAAGCGCCAAATCGCTTGGTAATACCGCGAAGTTCAAGCTTCATTGCTGTTCCCTTGATAAAAGAGTGTGGGGCCGCCGAGTTTAGTCGGCGGCCCCGAGTTCCGAAAGGACGGAACTTAGCCGAGCGGGTTGATCGAACCTGCGATGATGCCGTCGGTCAGCTCTGCGAGCTTGGCCTCGATGGCAGCAAGGTCACCCGAGAAGTTGGTGATGGGCGAGAGAG
Organism: uncultured Microbacteriaceae bacterium; assembly: GCA_937896185.1. GTDB lineage: Bacteria > Actinomycetota > Actinomycetes > Actinomycetales > Microbacteriaceae > MWH-TA3. Next base: position 1,933 of record CALBMG010000125.1, read on the forward strand.
CCGTTCCACCGTTTTCGAGGGTACCCAGGTACGAGTCACCGTTGAATGCGTTTCCGTCGATTGCGATGTCCTTGATGATGTCGAAGACAGCGTTGGTCATGCGCTTCTCAACCGAGGTCAGCATCCATGCTGCGTACTCGGGCGAGGTGAGTGCGATGTCCTTGTCAACACCGATCATGAGGGCGTCAACGCCTGCTTCGGTGATGGCTTCCGAGGTAGCACCGAACTGGTCGCCACCAACGGGGAAGATCACGTCAGCGCCGGCAGCAATCTGGCCAGCTGCGATCGACTTCGAGACTGCGCTGTTGGGGGTGAAGTCACCGATGAAGTCACCCTTGCCTGCTGCGGGGTCCCAACCAACGACGGTCACTTCGGTGCCGTTGTCAGCTGCCCATGCCTGAGCGCCGTAGTAGAAACCGGTCATGAAGTCGGTCACTGCGTCGATCTGCATTCCACCGTAGGTGCCGACAACCTTGGTGGTCGACTGTGCTGCGGCGAGGTAACCAGCGAGGTACGAGGACTGGTTCATTGCGTAGTTGATGGGCTTGAGGTTGGCGTTGCCTTCGCTCCAGCCGTCAACGGTGACGAAGTTAACTTCGGGGTTTGCTGCTGCTGCTTCGTTGACAGCGGCAACGAGGTTGAAGCCAACGGCGATGGTGATGTCGCACTCTGCGTCGATCATTGCCTGCAGGTTGGGTGCGAAGTCGTCAGCCGATGCCGACTCTGCGTCCGAGATCTGGACACCGAGCTCGGACTCAGCCTTGGTGAGGCCTTCGTATACCGACTGGTTGAACGACTTGTCGTTCCAGCTGCCCTCGTCCGATACGGCACAGGCGAGGTAGTCGACCTCGGGTGCTGCGGTTTCGGTGGGTGCAGGTGCTGCTGCACAGCCGGCCAGGAACAGGGCGGCTGCACTGGACATTGCGAGACCGCTGAGGGCGCGCTTTGTGCTTGTCTTCACTGATTTTCCTCTCAAAGGTGACTGGACGTGGCGGTCGAGTGTCTAAATTTCGACCACGCACACCACTATTACTGCAATCCTACGGTTTAACTTTGGGTCCGAGACGGCAAATGCTACATATGAGCATCAAACCGTTACACAGCCGAAACTTACGGCACTCCGTTCCGCATCGAAACGCAGGTTTCGGGCTACAGAACGTCCTCGTCGCCGGTCTGGCGAATCGTTTCGACGATGTTTTTGACTCGCTGCGCATGTGCGGCCGTCGTGACCAACAGCGCGTCCTTGGTGTCGACAATCACGATGTCTTTGACGCCGATAACGGTGATCAATCGCGGGGTCTCGGACACCACGACACCGCTGGCGCCCTGGTTGAGCACACGGGTGTTTTCCCCGAGGGTCGCCAGTACGTTCGGGTGACCGCCGTTGTGCAAACGAGCGAGCGACGCGAAGTCCCCCACATCGTCCCATCGGAAATCGCCGGGGATGACGGCGAGTCGGCCGTGATCGGCTGCTGGCTCGGCAACCGAATAGTCGATAGCGACCTTGGCGATTGTGGGCCACAGGCGGCGGACCGTCTCGCCTCGGGCATCGGTATCCCACGAATCGGCAATCTGGTCGATGAGCCCGGCCACGTCGGAGCGGTTCGCGCGCAGTTCATCGAGCAGCACATCGGCGCGTGAAATGAACATGCCCGCGTTCCACAGATGTTCGTCGCCCTCAAAGTATTGGGTGGCTGTCGCGAGGTTCGGCTTTTCCACAAAACGTGTCACCGAGTGCGCGTGGGGAGCGCCGTGAATTCCCGTCAGCCGGTCCCCCATTTCGATGTAACCGAAACCTGTCGACGGTTCAGTGGGTCGAATTCCGATGGTCACGATGTAACCTTCGCGAGCTGTGGCTACCGCCTCACGGACCGCAGATCGGAAACGTCGTTCGTCGGCGATCACGTGGTCTGCGGCGAAAGAGCCGATCACCGCGTTGGGGTTCCGGCGCAACAGAATTGCTGCAGCGAGACCAATTGCTGCGGTCGAATCCTTCGGTGACGGCTCCAAGAAAATATTGTCATCCACCAGCGCGGGCAACTCGTGGCGCACACCTGTGCTGTGGGCCTCGCCGGTGACGACCACAATATTGGCGGAATTTGCGAGAGGCGTCAGACGATCCCAGGTGTCGGCGAGCAGGCTTTGGCCGCTTCCAGTCAGGTCATGAAGAAACTTGGGCGCATCGGCACGCGACAGTGGCCACAAACGTGAACCGATACCGCCTGCGGGGATAATCGCGTAAAAATCGTCGATTTGGTGCGCTGCTGTCATGTCAAACACACTACGCGAAGAGAGTAATGTTGGTATGTATCTGTCACCCAAAGGAGGGTCCTAGTGACCACGGCGAAGTCACCCGCAGCACAGAATCGCATTGCGGGCACGTTGTATCGAGGGCATGAGGGAATGTGGTCGTGGGTTCTGCACCGCATTACCGGTATTGCAATTTATTTCTTCCTGCTGGTCCACGTTTTGGACACCGCACTGGTGCGCATCAGCCCGGAACTGTACAACGCCGTGATGGCCTCGTACAAGACCCCCGTTATGGGTCTGGGTGAGCTCGGGCTCGTCGCGGCCATCGTGTTCCACGCCTTCAACGGCCTTCGCGTGATCCTCGTCGACATGTCGGCATGGGGCGCACGTCACCAGAAGGGCATGTTCTATGGCGTGCTGGCACTGTGGTTGATCACGATGCTGGCCTTTGCCCCCCGCCACCTGGCCCACGTGTTTGGAGCATAAGCAATGAAGACTCTTAACCTCGAAAAAGCCGGCTGGCTGTTCATGCGCTTCTCGGGCGCACTTCTGATTGTCCTGATCTTCACCCACCTCGGCGTGAACCTGTTGTCCGACGGCGGCGTCAAGGCGATCGACTTCGCATTCGTTGCGGGCAAACTGGCGAACCCGTTCTGGCAGGTCTTTGACACGCTGTTGCTGTGGCTGGCTCTGATTCACGGCGCCAACGGCATGCGTACGGTCATCAACGACTACGCCACCAAAGCCGGAGTCCGCAAGGTTCTGTTGGGCGCATTAGGTGTTTCGACCGCGATGCTCATCATCATGGGCACCCTCGTGATTTATACGTTGGACCCGTGCCCCGCCGGCACCCCCGCTGATTTGCTTCCGTCGTTCTGCCCGGTTGCGTAACTATATATAAGGAGCTGTTGTGACTCAGGTTCACAATCACGAATACGATGTCGTCATCGTTGGCGCCGGTGGTGCTGGCATGCGTGCCGCTATCGAAGCCGCACCGAACGCCAAGACGGCCGTCATCACCAAGCTGTACCCCACCCGTTCGCACACCGGTGCGGCACAGGGTGGCATGGCTGCTGCACTGGCGAACGTCGAAGAGGATTCGTGGGAATGGCACACTTTTGACACGGTCAAGGGTGGCGACTACCTCGTAGACCAGGACGCCGCCGAGATCCTCGCCAAGGAAGCCATCGACGCGATCATTGACCTCGAGAACATGGGTCTGCCGTTCAACCGCACCCCCGAGGGAAAGATTGACCAGCGTCGCTTCGGTGGCCACACCCGCGACCACGGCAAGGCACCCGTTCGCCGCGCATGCTACGCAGCCGACCGCACGGGCCACATGATTCTGCAGACACTGTTCCAAAACTGTGTGAAGTTGGGGGTGGAATTCCACAACGAGTTCTATGTGCTCGACCTGCTGCTCACCGAAGAAAAGGGCGTGACTCACACCAGCGGTGTCGTCGCATACGAACTCGCTACCGGCGACATTCACGTGTTCCACGCCAAGTCGGTCGTGTTTGCGACCGGTGGTTTCGGCAAGATGTTCAAGACCACCTCGAACGCTCACACCCTGACCGGTGACGGCGTGGGAATCGTGTGGCGCAAGGGCCTGCCCCTGGAGGACATGGAGTTCTTCCAGTTCCACCCGACCGGGCTTGCCGGTCTCGGCATCTTGTTGACCGAGGGCGCACGAGGCGAAGGCGCGATTCTCCGTAACGCCAGCGGCGAACGTTTCATGGAGCGTTATGCCCCCACGATCAAGGACCTCGCACCTCGCGACATCATTTCGCGGTGCATGGTGCAGGAAGTTGCCGAGGGTCGCGGCGCTGGCCCCGAAAAGGACTACGTGCTGCTGGACTGCACCCACCTGGGCGCCGAGGTCCTCGAGACGAAGCTTCCCGACATCACCGAGTTTGCCCGCACCTATTTGGGCGTCGACCCCGTTCACGAGCCCGTGCCCGTGATGCCGACCGCTCACTATGCAATGGGCGGTATCCCCACGAACACCGACGCCGAGGTTCTCAAGGACAACACCACGGTCATCCCCGGTCTGTACGCAGCCGGTGAGTGCGCCTGTGTGTCGGTGCACGGTTCGAACCGTTTGGGCACCAACTCGCTGCTCGACATCAACGTGTTTGGAAAGCGTGCCGGCCGCAATGCCGCCGCGTACGCCAACAAGGCGAAGCACGTCGCGATGCCCAAGGCCCCCGAGTCCGAGGTCCTCGCTCTGGTCGAGAAGCTGCGCGCATCGGATGGTTCCGAAAGTGTCGCCACGTTGCGCAAGGAACTGCAGGTCGAAATGGACCGCAACGCCCAGGTGTTCCGCACCGAGGAATCGTTGAAGCACGCCGAGGGCGTCATCAAGGATCTGCGCAAGCGTTACCTGAACATTGGTATTCACGACCGCGGTCAGCGTTTCAACACCGACCTGCTCGAGGCAATCGAGCTGGGCTTCCTGCTGGACCTCGCCGAGGTTGTTGTGGTGTCGGCTCGTAACCGCAAGGAGAGCCGTGGCGGCCACATGCGCGATGACTTCCCCGACCGTAACGACAAGAAGTACATGGTGCACACCATGGCGTACCGCGAGGCAAAGAAGATCCGTCTGGATTGGAAGCCCGTTGTCATCACCAACTACCAGCCGATGGAGAGGAAGTACTGATGGCCGAGATCGCCGAAGTTCAGTCGTTCACTGTCACGTTCATCATCCGTCGTTTCAACCCCGAGACGGACACCGAGCCGTATTGGCAGGACTTTGACGTCGAGATGTATGCCACCGACCGTGTGCTCGATGGCTTGCACAAGATCAAGTGGGATGTCGACGGCACCCTGTCGTTCCGCCGTTCGTGTGCGCACGGCATTTGCGGTTCCGATGCAATGCGTATTAACGGCCGCAACCGCCTGGCCTGCAAGACTCTGATCAAGGACCTCGACATTTCGAAGCCCGTCTATGTGGAAGCCATCAAGGGCTTGCCGCTGGAGAAGGACCTCATTGTCGACATGGAGCCTTTCTTCAAGGCGTACCGCGAGGTGAACCCGTTCATGGTCACCAGCGCGAAGCCCGAGAAGGAGCACATCCAGTCGCCGGAACAGCGTGCACGTTTTGATGACACCACCAAGTGCATCCTGTGTGCTGCGTGCACCACGTCGTGCCCGGTGTTCTGGACGGATGGTCAGTACTTCGGACCGGCCGCGATTGTGAACGCTCACCGTTTTATCTTTGATTCGCGTGACGAGGACGCCCAGGTGCGTCTCGACATCCTCAACTCGAAGGAGGGCGTGTGGCGTTGCCGCACCACCTTTAACTGTTCCGAGGCGTGCCCTCGTGGCATCGAGGTGACGAAAGCGATCGCCGAGGTCAAGCAGGCTGTGCTGCGCGGAGTTCGCTAGAACTCAGTTACCGAGGGGGCTCACACTGTGGTGTGGGCCCTTTCGTTTATCACGAAATCGTTATCCGATTTTGTCCGTTTGAGTTGTAAACAAACAAAATCGGGTGTAAACAAGAGTAAGTAAAGATTCACCAAGGATGGTCAATGTACGCACCGGAGCGACACCGCGCGATTCTCGACACTGCGAGAACCGCCGGCCGAGTAGAGGTCAAGAACCTCGCTCGTCAGCTCGATGTGACCCCTGAAACGATTCGTCGGGATCTGACCCTGCTGGAACGCCGCGGACTTTTGCTGCGCGCACACGGCGGAGCCATCCCCGTGCAGCGTGGATCGATCGAAGCTCCCGTTGCCGAGCGCAACGCCGTCAACGTCGAAGCCAAGGAAGCCATTGCGCGCGCGGCACTCGGCGAACTGCCCGAGGGCGGTTCCATCCTGCTCGATGCCGGAACGTCGACCATTCGCCTGGCCGAAATGCTTCCCGCCAACCTGGGTCTTACCGTTGTCACCAACTCGATGCCGATCGCCGCGACCCTCGCCGGCCGCGACGGAATCGACCTGCACGTGCTGGGCGGCCACGTCCGCACCGCCACTCTGGCAGCAGTCGGCCCGTGGACGTGGGATTCGCTGGAAAGCCTCGCCGTCGATGTCGCATTCATCGGCGCCAACGGCATCACCACCGAACGTGGAATCACCACACCCGATGTGGACGAGGCTCGTGTGAAGTCGGCATTCGTTGCCGCCGCGCGCCGCACCGTTGTGTTGGCCGACCACTCCAAGTTTGGTCGCGAAGACTTCTCGGTCGTCGCACCACTGTCGGCCATCGACGCGATCATCACCGACCAGCAGGTCGACGACGACTTCCGCGCCGAGATTGCTGGCCTGGAAATTGATGTGGTGGTCGCCTCATGATCGTGACCGTTACCCCCAACCCCGCAATCGATGTGACACTCACCGTCGATGTGCTCGAGATCGGTGAAGTTAACCGCACCACGTCGAAGCACCGCGACCCCGCCGGCAAGGGCATCAACGTTTCCCGAGCACTGTCCAAGAACGGTCACGCAACCGTCGCGGTCTTCCCCGCCGACCCGATTAACGGTTCCTGGATTGTGCGCGCGCTGGGCGAAGCCAGTGTCGAATCGTCGACGACCCCCATCATCGGTGAAGTACGCAACAACATCACCATCGTTGACGGCAACGGCGAGACCACAAAGATCAACGAGCCCGGCCCCGTGGTGACCCCCGTCGAGGTCACGGCCATGGTCGAGAAACTCGACCGCAAGCTTGCCGCACAGCCCGCATGGTTGGTCGCCGCCGGCAGCCTGCCCATCGGCTTGGACGCAGAATTCTTCGTCGAGCTGGGCGCACGCGCACGCGCTGCGGGCGTGCGTTTCGCCGTCGACACCTCGGGTGCCGCATTGGCTCGCGTCGTAGAGGCCGGCAACGTCGATTTGATCAAGCCGAACCTTGAGGAACTGTCCGAACTCGTGGGTCGTGAACTCGCCACAGTTGGTGACGTCGTCACCGCCGCACGTGGCGCTCTGCCCCACGGTGAGGTGCTGGTGAGCCTTGGGGAAAATGGCGCTTTGCTCATTACTCCGGGTTCCGTGCTGTGGGCGGGACACCCTCCCGTGGTTGCCGACAGCACTGTGGGTGCCGGCGACTCGGCTCTGGCCGGGTACCTCAGCGCCTCCACCGACCGTTCGGGCTCAAACGACCACCACGCCGCCCTCTCCACTGCTGTAGCGTGGGGCACCGCGGCTGTTACGCTACCCGCAACAACAGTTCCCGGCCCCACCGACATCGACGTCGCACGTGTGGTTACAGTTTCCGAACCAGACCACACAACCGAGATAAAGGAGCTCCGAGCATGAGCCTTCCCGTAACAACTCCCGAAATGGTGATCATCGGCGCCGAGGCAACGACCAAGGACGAGATCATCCGCACCCTCGCCGAGCGACTCGTCGCCGCAGGCCGCGTCACCGACATCGAGACCTACATCGCCGCAGTGCACAAGCGCGAAGAATCGATGGCCACCGGCATCCAGGGCGGAATCGGAATCCCCCACGCTCGCAGCGCCGCCGTCACCGCACCCTCGGTTGCCGTCGCTGTCAGCCACGACGGTGTCCCCTTTGGCGCACCCGACGGCCCCGCACACTTGATCTTCCTCATCGCAGCACCCGACGGAGCCGACGACAGCCACCTGCAGATTCTGGCCGCAATCGCCCGCCGAGTAATGCGTGACGAATTCCGCGACGCACTCCGCACCGCGACCGACCCGGCATTCATCGCCGACACCATGACGAAAGAGGTCCAGCAGTGAAAATTGTTGCCGTAACTTCCTGCATCACAGGAATCGCCCACACCTACATGGCCGCCGAAGCTCTCGAGCAGGCCGGCAAGAAGTTGGGACACGAAGTTCTCGTCGAAACGCAAGGCTCGGCCGGGTCCAACCCGTTCAAGCAGGACGTCATCGACTCCGCTGACGGCGTCATCTTCGCCGTCGACCTCGAGGTGAACGGTCGCGACCGTTTCGCCGGCAAGCCCTTCCTTCAGGTCGGCGTTGCCAAGGCGATCAACGGCGCTCCGGCCCTCGTCGAGCAACTCATTGCTCAAATCAACGACGGCACTGCCGCAAAGGTTGGCGACCCCGCTCCCGCGAAAGCGGTTGCAGAGTCGTCCGACGGTGAACCCAAGAAGAAAGGCTTCTTCGGAGGCCTTTTCGGCGGGGGTCACTGACCACAAGCTTGAGCCGCACCCGCGGTTCAAGGTCCAATAACTAGCAATGGAGCTTTTAGGAGGCCTAAATTGACTAGCACTTCAACAGGAGCACG
>CALBMG010000126.1 GCA_937896185.1 uncultured Microbacteriaceae bacterium
CCGATAATCGGGTCGAGGCTCTGTCGAGGGTTCACGAACACCGACCCTGTTGTCGCATCGGACACAACCACATAACCCAGTTCGACCACTCGGCCGTTGGTGGGGTACGTCGTGGTCAGCTGGCCGTTCGTCGACAAGTACAGAATTGAACCGGCCGCCCACGCAGAGGTGTCGAGTGCACGAACGTGACCGTACGTCGTCACATATCCTTCAGAGCCCGAGGCAATGTCTTCGGTGAGGATACCGATTACCGAGGTCGATAACGTGGGCGATGAGTTGTCACCGTATTCCACAGTGATGCGTCCCTGGGCTGATCCGTTGACTCGAACTGCTCGTCCGTCGAGCAGCGTCGCGCCGTTCGAATTTTGTACAGGCTGGACATTTTCCTGACCAATCTGCAGCGTCACGAGACCGTCCTTCAGCTGCAAATCGACCGTGCCGTCCGTCGCATTCCAGGTCATGCGGCCGGGCGCATTTGTTGCGGTAGCGGCAACATCGAACTGGAGGTATCCGAGCCCCGCGAGGTGAGAGAAGTTATCGAGGTCCAGGCTGAGGCTGCGACCGTTCAGGTCGTACATGAGTGGCGCAGAGGCACTGACTACACCGTCAACGCCATCTGTTCCGTTGAGGCCGTTTGCACCATCGATACCGTCGAGGCCATTTGTGCCGTTGACCCCGCCAGCTCCATCGGTGCCGTCGGAACCTGCAGAACCCGCGGGGCCGCGCGAACCATTCGCGCCATCGGCACCGTCTGAGCCGTCGACACCGTCAACACCATTTGCTCCAGTGATCGCCGTTACGTTGCCCGTGTCGATTTTGAGAGAGATCAGACCGGTGCCCAAACCCACAGCGAGACCCGAAACGGATACCGTCATAACGGCGACACACGCCACGGCCCATTTGATCAACGTGTTTGTGTTCATAGTGAACCCCCGTGCGGTTGTGTTACGTTTCTCAGCCTACGACGAAACCAACTGAAGAAAACACACAGTCCGTTACCGAATCGCGCGAATAACGACGTCTCTGGCCACCCGTTCGCCGTCGACGCTGGTGACAACTCGGTCCCGATTCTCGAGAATTTCGACTGTCAGTCCCACTTCTGCCGCTAATCGCGTCAATGATTCGATGGTCGGCAACACGCCAGGATCTTGAGGCCCGCCAAATCCGTGCTCAATATTGCCGCGCTCGTGGAACACCCCAAAGAAAACACCGCCAGCCCTCAGATGACGAATAGCCTCACGGAGTGCATCACGCAAACCATCCTCGGGAATCTGCAAATACGCCATCACAACCAATCCGGCGGGCGCCACCAGCACGTCGTAGGGTTTAGTCACGTCGGCGCACGTTGCAACACAACGGTCCTTCACACGCTCGTGAACCGCCCATTCGTCGAACCGTTCGAGCGCCGCAGAGGAAAAATCGACCACCTCGACCGCCCAACCCCGACGCGCAAACCAGATTGCGTTACGTCCCTCGCCGCCCGCCACATCGAGCATGGTGTTTGGCCGCAAATCCGACAAATACGAGACCACAAACTCGTTGGGTTGCGCTCCCCACAC
>CALBMG010000127.1 GCA_937896185.1 uncultured Microbacteriaceae bacterium
GTCGCCCTCAAAAACGCTCGCGTACTGACGGTTGAACATTTCGGTGTCAATCGAGGAATCGATTGTTGCCTGAACCTCGGCTGCCGAGGGCCAGATGTCCGCCAGGAACACGTCCTTGCCTTCGGAGTCCTGACCCAGAGGCTGAACGTCAAAATCGAAGTCCATGGTTCCGGCCAGCGAGTACGCAATAACCAGAGGAGGCGATGCGAGGTAGTTCATCTTCACATCGGGGTTGATACGGCCCTCGAAGTTGCGGTTACCCGAAAGAACGGCGGTAACGGCGAGGTCGTTGTCCTGAATGGCCTCCGAAATGTGCTCGTGCAGAGGACCCGAGTTTCCGATGCAGGTGGTGCAGCCATAACCCACAAGGTAGAAGCCGAGGGCTTCGAGGTCGTCCATCAGGCCGGCCTTCTCATAGTAATCGGTGACCACCTTGGACCCGGGTGCGAGAGTGGTCTTGACCCAGGGCTGAGCCTTCAGGCCGCGTGCGACCGCGTTGCGAGCCAGCAGGCCTGCAGCCAACATAACCGAGGGGTTCGAAGTGTTGGTGCACGACGTGATTGCGGCAATGGCAACGTGACCGTTGTCAATGGCGAACGTGTTGCCATCAGCCTCGACCTCAACGGGGTGGTGAGCCGCGCCCGTGACATAGTTCTGCAGATCCTTCTCGAACTGTGCCTTCGAAGCGGAAAGTTCGATGCGGTCCTGGGGACGCTTAGGTCCGGCGATCGAGGGAACCACGGTCGACAGGTCGAGTTCGAGGTATTCGCTGAAACGAGGCTCGATGTCGGGGTTGTGCCACAGACCCTGAGCCTTGGCGTACGCCTCGACCAGGTCGATGGTCTCGGTGGGACGGCCGGTCAGGCGCAGGTAGTCCACGGTGACCTCGTCGACGGGGAACATCGCCGCGGTCGAACCGAACTCGGGGCTCATGTTTCCGATGGTGGCGCGGTTTGCCAGAGGCACCTGTGACACGCCGGCTCCGTAGAACTCGACAAACTTTCCGACCACACCGTGCTTACGCAGCATGTCGGTAATCGTCAGGACAACGTCAGTTGCGGTCACGGCCGACGGAATCACACCGGTCAACTTGAACCCCACAACGCGGGGAATGAGCATCGAGACGGGCTGACCCAGCATGGCGGCTTCGGCCTCAATACCACCGACGCCCCAACCCAGTACGCCCAAACCGTTCACCATGGTGGTGTGCGAGTCGGTTCCCACACAGGTGTCGGGGAACGCGGTCACGACGTCGTCACCGCTGCGGGTGTAGACGACCTTCGCAAGGTTTTCCATGTTGACCTGGTGGACGATGCCCGTTCCCGGGGGGACAACCTTGAAGTTGTCGAAGGCGGTCTGGCCCCATCGCAGGAACTGGTAGCGCTCGCCGTTGCGTTCGTATTCGATTTCCACGTTGCGTTCGAAAGCGTTCTCGGAACCAAAAAGGTCGGCAATAACCGAGTGGTCGATAACGAGTTCGGCGGGTGCAAGCGGGTTGATCTTGGTGGCGTCTCCGCCCAATGCGGTCATTGCCTCGCGCATGGTGGCGAGGTCAACGATGCAG
>CALBMG010000128.1 GCA_937896185.1 uncultured Microbacteriaceae bacterium
ATTATGTACCAGGGACTAGGACAGCAGCTCGCGGACCAGCGGAATCACCTGAGTTCCGTAGAGCGTGATCGAGTTCATCAAGTGTGAATGTGGCATTGTGCCGTTGGCGTATTTCAAGTCAAACCGCTGGGCGCCAACAGCCGAAATCGCGCGTGCGATTTTTGCTGCAACCGTCTGTGGCGAACCCGCATAGATGGAACCAAATTCGACCTCGTTGAGGAAGTGATCCTTGGTGATGGGACCCCAGCCCCGTTCACGACCGATCCGCCCGAAAGCGGCCAGGTAGTGGGGCCAGAGTTCCTCAACAGCCTGTTCGTCTGTTTCTGCAATGTGACCGGGTGAGTGAATCGACACGGGCAGCTGGACCCGCCCGAACTGTTCGAGGGCATCGCGATACAGCTTGGCGAAGGGCGCGAATCGCGCGGGGTCGCCTCCGATAATCGCCAAGGCCATGGGAATTCCCAGTCGTGCTGCACGAACCACGGATTCGGGTGAACCTCCAACGCCGACACGCAAGGGAATTGATCCGCGTTCGGTCTTGGGGTACACCTGCTGATTGGTCAAGGAAGCTCGGGTTCGACCCGACCATGTGACGGCATCCTCGGTGACCAGCTGCGTCAACAGTTCGAGTTTTTCCTCAAACAAATCCGCGTAATCGGCGAGTTCGTAACCAAACAGGGGAAAAGATTCCGTAAAAGATCCCCGGCCTGCGGTGATTTCGGCACGACCGTTCGACAGTGCGTCAACGGTCGAGAACCGTTGGAACACGCGAACAGGATCATCGCTGGACAATACGGTGACACCTGTACCCAACACGATGTTCTGTGTGCGGGTTGCGATACCCGCCAGTACTGTGTCCGGTGCGCTGACCGCGTAGTCGTCGCGGTGATGTTCACCGACGTTGAAATGGTTGATGCCCAGACTGTCGGCGAGGACAGCTTGGTCCACGAGGTTGCGAATTACCTGTGCAGCAGTGATCGGTGTCCCGTTGTCGTCAACTGTCATGTCACCGAAAGTGTCGAGGCCAAAACGAATGTCGTGTGCGTTAGTCATACTTGTGGCAATTCATTCGGTGAAAAAATTATTCCCGGCACTAAGGCTGAAGTCGGGAAACTTCCCAGATAGCTTCAGGGTCACGTCGTTCGAACACGACCCTGTCATGTCGTCGCGAACTTCTGCCACTCCAAAATTCGATGCGCAAGGGAACAATCAGATAGCCGCCCCAAAATTCAGGCCGCGGCACGTCGACGCCTTCGAATCGCTGTTCGGCCTCGGCGAATTGTTCTTCTAATTGCCCTCGACCGTCGATTGGCTGTGATTGAGCAGAGGCCCACGCCGACACTTGCGAACCGTGCGGTCGGCTCGCAAAATAGGAATCCGATTCGTCTGCGGAAATCCGTGAGACGACGCCCTCAACTATCGCCTGTCGGTGTTGCGCGTACCAGCCAAAAAGCGCCGATACGCGTGAATGAGCCGAGATTGCACGACCCTTGCGCGATTCGTAGTTGGTGAAAAATATCAACCCACGCGCGTCAATGCCGCGAAGCAAGACGGTGCGGGAATTCGGGTTACCGTTCTGATCGACAGTTCCCACAACCATGGCATTGGGTTCGTACACACCGAATTCATCGGCCTCGGTGACCCATTGAGCGAGCTGAGCAATGGGATCAGCGTCGAGATCGGATTCCGTCAGCGCGAGATGTCCATAGTCTTCGTGGCGTGAGAGTGCGTCCATGCGCCTATTCTGCCACCGTCATACGCGGAGCCGTTTGGACAAATCTGCAGCAACTGTTGTCATCACACGGACTAGCCCGGTCACCGTTTCGCGCGAATCGGGATAGGTGACGGCAAGCGCGGCAATGGGCCAACCAGATCGGTCAATTATGGGAACAGCCACAGAAGCGAGACCTTCGGTGACATCACCGGATTCTGAGGCGTATCCCCTCTCGCGAGCAACACGTAAAAGTTCTTTGAGTTCTCGACGTGTTACAGCGTCAGAGCCTCGTGTCGCCAAAGACTGGTCGTCGGGAAAGATTGCGCGCATTTGTTCTGGGGACATCACCGACAACATCGACCGACCACTGGCGGTGAGGTGAGCGGGCAGGCGAACCCCAATGTCGGTGACCAGTGAGGGTCGGCCGGGAGCTCGCTCCTCGACCACATAGACAACATCGCGACCGTGCAACACCGCGAGGTGCGCACTCTCGCCTAATTGTGCAACCATCTTTGACACCAAAGGACGCCCTACCAGCGCAAGTGGTTGTTGTCGCAGATATCCACTGCCCAAGTCGTGCGATGCGACGCCCAAAGCCCAACGACGGTCCCCGCTAACCACAAATCCGTGTTCTCGCAGAGTTCCCAGCAGGTG
>CALBMG010000129.1 GCA_937896185.1 uncultured Microbacteriaceae bacterium
CCGAGAGCAACGACGTCGGGTTGCGGGTCTTTGTCGGGCGGCGGCAAGCCGTGGTTTCGACCAACGATATCGCGAGCACCGATGCTCGCGCGCTCGCGGAACGCGCGGTGGCGATGGCCAAAAACGTGCCGGAGGACCCTTACGCCGGCTTGGCCGAGCCATCAGAACTGGCGACTAGCATACCCGACCTCGACCTCTATGACCCGGCCGAACTGAGCGTCGAGAAAATGAACATCCTCGCCGATCAGGCCGAACAGGTCGACAAGGTGAAGCGTTCCGAATCGGGCATGATTTCGAACCCCGTCACCACGACACCCGATGCAACTGTCGCCGATGTGGACCGCCTGTGTGGCGAATACCGCGTGTCGGGTCTTCCCGTGATTGACGCCGACGGTGTTTTGGTGGGCATCATCACGAACCGTGACATGCGTTTCGTCGCCGCCGAGGTGGCCGAGTCGACTCTGGTTCGCGACGTAATGACGTCGAGCCCGCTGATTACCGGCCCCGTCGGTATCGCACCGGAACAGGCCATTGCGCTGTTCGCGGAACACAAGATTGAAAAGCTTCCCCTTGTCGATGCCGAGGGCAAGCTGCGCGGCCTCATCACGGTGAAGGATTTCGAGAAGACCGAGAAGTACCCTCACGCCACGAAGGACTCGGCGGGTCGACTGCGCGTTGGCGCCGCGATTGGATTCTTCGGTGACGCATGGGAACGCGCGTGCGCGCTGCGCGACGCCGGCGTCGACATCCTCGTGGTGGACACGGCGAACGGTGACTCGAGCGGTGTGCTGGACATTGTTCGTCGACTGAAGGCGGATGCCTCGTTCGACCACATCGACGTCATCGGGGGAAACGTGGCCACGAAGGCCGGCGCCGAAGCACTGATTTCTGCCGGTGTTGACGCCGTCAAGGTGGGCGTGGGGCCCGGTTCGATTTGCACCACCCGCGTTGTCGCCGGTGTGGGTGTGCCCCAGGTCACCGCAATTCACGAGGCATACAAGGCGGCAAAGCTCGCCAACGTTCCCGTGATTGCCGACGGTGGTTTGCAGTATTCGGGTGACATCGCCAAGGCGCTGGTCGCCGGAGCCGAAACCGTCATGCTCGGTTCGTTGCTGGCCGGAACCGATGAAAGCCCTGGCGACCTCGTATTCGAGGGCGGCAAGCAGTTCAAGATGTACCGCGGCATGGGTTCGCTGGGTGCTTTGCAGACCCGCGGCAAGAAGACCTCGTATTCGCGTGACCGTTACTTCCAGGCCGACGTGCCCAGCGATGAACAGCTGGTCCCCGAGGGCATCGAGGGCCGTGTTGCCTACCGTGGCCCGCTGGGCTCGGTCATCTACCAGCTGCTCGGCGGCCTGCGTCAGTCGATGTTCTACACCGGCAGCCGCACCATCGCCGACCTGCGTGCAAACGGCAAGTTCGTGCGCATCACGGCTGCCGGTCTCAAGGAATCCCACCCGCACGACATCCAGATGGTTGTCGAAGCCCCCAACTACAAGCGTTAGGTCCGAACTATGTCGGAAATTGAAATCGGTCGCGCCAAGCGCGCGCGCCGCGCATACAGCTTTGATGACATCGCTGTGGTGCCCAGCCGTCGCACCCGCGACCAGGGCGTCGTAAGCCTCGGTTGGACAATCGACGCGCACAAGTTTGACATCCCTGTGATGGCTGCCCCCATGGACTCGGTGGTGTCACCCGCGACCGCGATCCGCATCGGCCAGCTCGGCGGTGTTGGTGTGCTGAACCTCGAGGGTCTGTGGACTCGTTACGAGAACGCCGACGAGGTGCTGGCCAGCATCCGCGAGCTTCCCGCCGAACAGTCCACCGCGGCCATGCAGAAGGTGTACTCGGAGCCGATCAAGCCCGAGCTGATCACGCGTCGCCTGGCGGAAATCCGTGACGCCGGTGTGACTGTCGCTGGAGCCTTGAGCCCCCAGCGCACCCAGGAACTCAGCGATGTTGTCGTCACGGCGGGCGTTGACCTGTTCGTCATCCGTGGCACCACCGTCAGCGCGGAACACGTATCCGCAGGGGTAGAGCCGCTGAATCTCAAGAAGTTCATCTATGAACTCGATGTGCCCGTAATCGTCGGTGGCGCAGCCACCTACACCGCGGCACTGCACCTGATGCGCACCGGTGCCGCCGGCGTGCTCGTCGGTTTCGGTGGCGGAGCCGCGGGTGCGACCCGCACCGCGCTGGGAATCCAGGCCCCCATGGCCACCGCCGTTGCCGATGTTGCCGGCGCTCGCCGCGACTATATGGATGAGTCCGGTGGACGTTACGTGCACGTGATCGCCGATGGCGGACTGGGAACCAGCGGGGACATCATCAAGGCCATCGCCATGGGTGCTGACGCCGTCATGCTGGGCACAACCCTCGCCCGTGCCACCGATGCGCCCGGTCAGGGTTGGCACTGGGGCCAAGAGGCGTATCACGAGGAACTTCCCCGCGGCAACCGTGTGTGGGTCGGTCAGGTCGGTGACATGTCCGAGGTTCTCTACGGCCCCGCCCGACAAGCCACCGGTCAGTCGAATCTGATGGGCGCTCTGAAGCGTTCGATGGCAACGACCGGGTACAGCGATGTCAAGGAGTTCCAGCGAGTCGACGTGGTCGTCTCGCCGTCATCCTGCTGATGGTGACCTGGTGGCAGATGGCACGACGCCCACAGTGGTTGGGTGTGCTGGCGTTCGTGTTGGCGCTCGCCGGAATCTTTGTGCTGTTGAGCCAGTGGCAGATTGCGCGGGCGGTCGAGCAGGCCACCGTCATTGTTGTTGACTCGGAAAACCCGGTGCCGCTGACCGATGTTGCGGCACCCCAGCAGCCGATTTCATCTGAGGCGGGCGGTCGGCGCGTTACCGTGTCGGGCGCGTGGGCTGACGATTTTGTGGTCGTCGAGGATCGCACGCAGATCAGCGAGCCGGGTTCGTGGGTAGTGCGAAACTTTGTCACCGATGATGGCGCCTGTCTGCCCGTCGCCGTGGGGTGGGGGACTGCCGCCGTCGCCGCAGACTTCACCGCCTCCGGTGCAGGTGAGGAAGTCACAATTCGGGGACGAATCGTGCCCACCGAGGCCGCCAGCGAAGGCGACTACATGCACGGTCGCATCACCGTGGTCGCGACCCCCGACCTGATCAACCTGTGGCAGTGTGACCGCATGTATGGCGGTTTCCTTGCCATGGAAGACGCCCCCGCACCGTTGGCGAGCATCGAAACGTTGCCGCCGAAATTTGATTCGTCGCTGAACTGGTTGAACATCTTCTATGCGGCGGAATGGGTGTTCTTTGCCGGCTTCGCACTGTACTTCTGGTACCGCATCGTGCTCGATGCTGTGGAACGCGAAAACGACCCCGACGACGCGGGCGGCTCGGACGAGCCTCGGGCCGACAACTAGGATTAAGGGCATGGCGAAAGACGCACAGACGGTCCGTTCCGCGGAAAACTTTTACCGCATCACCTCGTACATCACCGGCGGAATGCTGCTGTTGCTGACGTTCGAGATGATCCTCAAGTACTTCGGTGGTGTGGAAATCGAAACCCTACAGAGTCCTAGGGTTTGTGGTTCTGGTGGTGCTGAAACCCTATGGGGTTTTATGGTGTGAATCCCTATAGGGTTTTCTTTCTTCCTTCCTTTGCCCG
>CALBMG010000130.1 GCA_937896185.1 uncultured Microbacteriaceae bacterium
GGCTATGCCTGCTCCGAGACACCACAGCTGATACCTGTGTCTATTTGGTTGGCTCATCGTCTTGCCGAGCGACTCGAAACGGTTCGAAAGAACGGTACGTTGTCGTACCTTCGACCCGATGGCAAAACTCAGGTCACCATCGCATATGACGGTGACATTCCCGTGGCAGTGGACACCGTGGTGGTGTCAACCCAGCATGCCGAATTTGTCGACGGTGCCGAACTGACGCAGCAACGCATTGCTGCGGATGTGACCGAGCACGTGATTCTTCCCGTACTTGCTCTGACCGAACTGGATACACGATCGGTGAACCTCATCATCAATCCCAGTGGTTCGTTCATTCACGGTGGACCCGGCTCCGATGCCGGTCTCACCGGCCGCAAAATTATTGTTGATACCTATGGGGGTGCTGCACGTCACGGTGGTGGCGCATTCTCGGGCAAAGATCCGTCAAAAGTTGACCGCAGTGCGGCGTATGCCATGCGTTGGGTGGCCAAGAACGCTGTCGCCGCTGGACTGGCTACTCGCTTGGAAGTTCAGGTGGCGTATGCGATTGGCCAGGCTCGTCCGGTCGGTGTGTACGTTGAGACTTTTGGCACTCACACTGTCGACCCTGACGTCATCAGTGCTGCGCTAGTCGAGGTCTTTGACCTTCGTCCGATGGCCATTATCAACGACCTGGATCTGCTGAACCGCAATTACCTGCAAACTTCTACGTACGGTCACTTCGGACGTGACGCAGAGAACTTCACATGGGAAAACACTGATCGTGTTGATGCACTGAAGGCCGCAGTGGCCCGTTTGACCGGGGTCTAACGACCATGCCCTCCGTGGCCAGGGTGCTGGTCGATTCGCCAATTCCGCGTCTCGATCGACTTCTTGACTATGCGATTCCACCGTGGCTTTTGGGCCAGCTGGTGGTGGGTGCCCGGGTAAAGGTTCCCCTCGGTCGCGGCACGCGCATCGTCGATGCTTTTGTGGTGGAACTTGTAGGTTCGTCCGATTCCGGGACGGCCCTTGCCGACGTCGAGGATGTGTGCGGAACCACCCCCGTGTTGACCCCCAATTTATGGCGACTGGTTCGCGCTGTGGCCGACCGAAACGGCGGCAATGCCTCGGACGTTCTGCGCTCCGTGATCCCCAAACGCGCTGTCCGTGTAGACAAACAAGCGTCCATAAGCCCGCAGCACTTAACCACATCGACTACCGGCGTTCGCAGGGTCTTGGCGCTCGATTTCGGGGTAGATGGGTCGGATGACACTGTGACCCGCCGTGGCTTCACCATGATCGCCGGTCGGGTCCGACGAGTCAT
>CALBMG010000131.1 GCA_937896185.1 uncultured Microbacteriaceae bacterium
TCACCGTCTCATCCCTGGGGCTCGGATGCATGGGAATGAGCGATTTCTATGGCCCGTCCGATGACGCACTATCCCACGATGTGATCCGCGCCGCCCTCGATATGGGCGTCAGTTTCTTTGACAGTGCCGACATGTACGGCCCATTCACCAACGAGGTGCTCGTCGGCACAGCGCTCGGAGCCGACCGCGACCGGGTCACAATCGCGACCAAATTCGGCTTCGAACGCACCGCCGATGGGGGCTGGGTGGGAATCAACGGCCGCCCCGACTATGTGATTGCCTCGTGCGACGCATCACTGAAACGACTCGGGGTCGATCACATCGACCTGTACTACCAACACCGCGTTGACCCCACCGTGCCCATCGAAGACACGTTCGGTGCCATGAAACAGCTCGTCGAGGCGGGCAAAGTACGCCACCTCGGCATTTCCGAAGCCGCACCCGCGACCATCCGTGCTGCACACGCCGTGCACCCACTGACCGCAGTACAAACCGAATGGTCGTTGTGGACCCGCGACGTCGAAACCAACGGGGTTTTTGACGTCACCACAGAACTCGGCATCGGATTTGTCCCCTACTCGCCGCTCGCTCGGGGCGGACTCAGCGGGGCACTTCCCGAACTCAGCACGCTGACCGACGATGACTTCCGCCGGCACAACCCGCGCTTCCAGCCGCAGAACCTTCCGGCGAACCTCGTCATCGTTGATGCCATCCGCACCGTCGCACAGGATCACGACGCGACCCCTGCACAGGTCGCCATCGCATGGCTGCTGGCACAAGGTGACCATGTAGTCCCGATTCCCGGCACGCGCAATATCGGGCGACTCACGGAAAATGTCGGCGCGGTGTCACTGGACCTCACCGTTGACGAGATTGAGCGCCTCAGCGAAGTTGCCGCCGGTGGGGCACCCGCGGGTCAGCGGTACAACGACCTGTCCGATGTGTACCTCTAAGAACTAGCCGAGGAAGGCCTCGAGTGAATCAAAATACGAGGTCATGCCATCAAAAGTGGCCTGAATTTGCTCCTCGGGCATGTCGCCGAACTGGGTAAAACGCACCCAGGAGTTGTCCCCCCGCGCCTCGAAATCCAACACGATGCGGTGTGCCGGAGCGTCGGTGGGACGCGCCACAAATTCGTCGTGCGACTGGGTGTACGACAGCGTGTGCTCAAGGTTCACCAGTGGCTCGACCGTCAGATACTTTCCAAAGAAATAGGCGTTGAATCCGTTCATCGACACATCGATACCGATTGCCCAGTTCCCGCCGACAACCGGCTCACTGACCGCAGTTTCAGGGACCGTGTCGAGCATCGTGGGGTGATACCACTGCTGCAATTCCGACGCCGTCGTCCAGGCAGCCCACAGGCGTTCGATGGGGTGGGCGTATTCGCGCTCGACGGCATAGAGAAAGCGTTCTGTCATGCCTACACTCTAGGCGGAATCGCAGTGTGGCGGTGGTGAGACAGCCCCACCATCGTCACCCTAGACGTTGAAACGGAACTCGACCACGTCGCCATCCTGCATGACGTAGTCCTTGCCTTCGATGCGGGCCTTGCCCTTTGCACGCGCCTCGGCGACCGAGCCACAATCCACCAGATCCTGGAAACCGATAACCTCGGCCTTGATGAATCCCTTTTCGAAATCGGTGTGAATCACGCCGGCGGCCTGAGGGGCCTTCCAGCCCTTACCAATCGTCC
>CALBMG010000132.1 GCA_937896185.1 uncultured Microbacteriaceae bacterium
GCAAGGCATCAGCAATGGCTACCCCATGGCGGCGCTTATCGGCAAAGAGAACGTGATGAAAGAGGCTGCCGCGAGCTTTATCAGCAGCACCCGGATGTCCTTCGACATGGCGACCACCATTTTGCGCATGGTTTCTGCCTGTGCACTGTCACCATATTTCAGCTTGTCGAGTTTCGTGACACCATCGACGAGCAGAGCAATCTGGTCGCCAAAATCGACACGCAGCATGTCGAGGGAGTAATCCGTATCCTCGACGGTGTCGTGCAACAGGGCGGCCGCGATAGTTTTCGGGCCGCTCCCCAGTTCGAGCAGAATTTCTGCGACCGCCAGAGGGTGGGTGATGTACGGCTCGCCCGAACGTCGCAGCTGCCCTTCATGGGCACGCTTTGCGACCTCGTACGCCTTTTCAACAATGGCAACATCGGCACGCACATTGGTCTGACGCAATGATTTGAGGATGCGTTCGAGCTGGCCGCCCGTTTCCGACTTAGCAAAGATACGCGGCAGGAGTGAGCGCTTGAACAACGTGCCAGTGCTGGACGTCTCGCTCATGTGCGCCTTTCCGTATCGTGTCTGTTGAGACTAGCGGACTGCTCCGTCGCCCACACGTTCCTGAGCAACTTTTCGTGGCTTACCCCACTTGCTGTCTTCAGGCTCGTTGTCACGAAGGTGCGAGTACAGTGGCGCGGCAATGAAAATCGTCGAATATGTTCCGGCGATAATTCCGATAAACAAAGCCAACGCAATGTCGCGCAGCGTTCCAGCACCCAAAAGCACCGACCCGATGAACAAAATCGAGGCAACGGGCAATGCCGCAACGACAGAGGTGTTGATCGAACGGACGAGGGTCTGGTTCACCGCAAGGTTCACGGAGTCAGCGAACGTCGCACCAGTGCTGCTGTGTGAGTAGGTGGTGTTTTCGCGGATCTTGTCAAAGACCACGACGGTGTCGTACAGCGAGTAACCGAGGATGGTCAGCAAACCAATGACGGCAGCCGGTGTGACTTCGAATCCGAGGACGCCATAAATACCGGCAGTGAGTGCAAGGTCATGAACCAACGCCACAATCGCGGCGACTGACATTTTCCAGGTACGGAAGTACAGCGCCATGACGATAGAGACCAGCACGAGGAAGATGGCCAATGCACGAAGAGCCTGACTGGTGACGTCAGCACCCCACGTGGCACCGATAAAGCTCGAGGTGACCTTCTCGACGGGAACACTGTACGCCTCGGCCAGGTTGAGACGAAGTTCGTCGGTTTCCTCGGTAGTGAGCTGTTCAGTCTGCACACGGATCGAATCTTGACCCACAACGGACACACGAGCCTCGGCATCGCCGATCACCGAGGCTGCGGCGTCCGCAGCAATTTCCGTGCTGACAACAGCCGGAGAGGACACACGGAACTCGGAACCACCACGGAACTCAATGCCGAATGCGAAACCACCGCGCAGTGTCGTAATCAGCACGGCAGCCGCAATCAGGGCGGCGGAGACGGCATACCAAGTCCAGCGGCGTCCCACAAAGTTGAAGGACTGTTCGCCGGTGTACAGGCTGTTACCAAAATCTGTGAAGCGTGACATTAGTTACCGCCCTCCTGCTCGGCTTTACGTTCGGCGATAGAACGACGCTTTGCGGCTTCCTTGGCGACACCCGCGCGCTTGGTCGACGTGATGTCGTTCGACACGGCAAACTGCGCACGTCCGCGGTACACGGCGCCCAAGGCTTGGGGATCAAGCCCACTCCAGCGATGACCGCGAGCAAAGAAATTGGTGCGACCCAGCAACTGCAGGAGCGGGTGGGTGAACAAAATCACGACAACGAGGTCAACCAGCGTGGTGAGACCCAGCGTGAATGCGAATCCTCGAACATTTCCGACAGCCAAGGCGAACAGTACGACAGCAGCCAAGATGTTGACCGCATCACTGGCGACAATCGTGCGCAAGGCACGGGTCCAACCCGAGTCAATTGCGGAACCCAGCGTGCGACCGTCGCGCAGTTCGTCACGGACACGTTCGAAGTAAACAATGAACGAGTCGGCGGTGATACCGATGGCCACGATCAAACCCGCAACGCCAGCCAACGACAGACGGTAACCATTAGCCGCAGACATGTAGGTGATGAGGAGGTAGGTGGCACCAAACGCAACGATGAGCGACGAGATAGTCACTACGGCCAAAGCACGATACTGAATAACCGAATAGATGACGACGAGCAAGAGACCAATCGCACCGGCAATGAGTCCGCTCGAAAGCTGCTCAAGACCCAGTGTGGCGGTGATCGTTTCCGACGACTGAACCTCGAACCCGATGGGCAGTGCACCGAACTTCAGCTGATCGGCCAGGACCTGTGCAGTCTCCTGGGTGAAAGTACCGCTGATGACGGGCTTGCCATCGGTGATGGCCCCAAGTGTGCGTGGCGCTTGGATCGCCTTGCCGTCCAGAACGATCGCGAACTGGTTACGCGCTTCCGTGTCGGGAATCGCAAAAAGTCGTTCGGTCACGGCACGGAAGCTTTGGGTGCCTTCGGCGTCGAACGTCAGGTAGACACCCCACTCGTTGGTCACCACGCCATTGGCGTTAGGAA
Organism: uncultured Microbacteriaceae bacterium; assembly: GCA_937896185.1. Taxonomy (GTDB): domain Bacteria; phylum Actinomycetota; class Actinomycetes; order Actinomycetales; family Microbacteriaceae; genus MWH-TA3. The sequence goes on from CALBMG010000132.1 coordinate 2,585, forward strand.
CGAGGTTGGCACTGGCGTCCGTGATGTTCGAACCGTCCACCTCGACAGGTCCCAAAATAAATTTGTAGGCACCTTCGGGGTCGCAAATCACCAGCGGAGCTTCGGGATCCGCGACATTTGCGCCCAAGGCGTCCAGCTCTGCACAGGTCGTGTACTGGAACTGCTCTGCGATGTCCGCGGTCACCCAGTTCAGGTCCGAACCGTCGACAGGCTCTGCAGTGGGCTCGGGGAACAACGGTGTGGGCACGTAC
>CALBMG010000133.1 GCA_937896185.1 uncultured Microbacteriaceae bacterium
ACCGGTGGGCGCGGACGCCCGGCGTGACGCTTGCCGGTGACGCCGCGCACCTGGCCGCCGCCATGCCCGATCCCGAGGCGGTCTTCGTCTGCGGGCCACCCGCGCTGGTCGAGGCCGTTCGCGCACACTGCGGAAGCGCCGCCTCGGAGAGTTTCCTGCCCACCCCGTTCGTCGTGCCGGATACGGCCTTCATGCAGATCGACGGCGTATGGCGCGATCATGAGCGCTGGGCGATCCTTGCCTCGGAATGGATCGAGCGAAAGGCCGCCGTGCGTCAGACGCGCCGCAGCGTCATCGCCTGATCCGAGGGTGCGACGCAGAATCGCAGCGATGCGCAGCATCAACTCTTCGAGACCAAACGGCTTGGTCACATAGTCGTCGGCACCCAGGCGCAAACCTCGAGTCACATCGCCGCGTTCACCACGACGCAGCTGCAGGCGATGTTCACCACGCAGATCGGGGCCATCTCCACGACCACCGTTCAGGGCCTCACCGCCGCCGAGATCGAAGCGACGCTGAACGCCACTGACCCCGTGCGGAAACGGTCGGGGAAGAAAGCGCCCGAGGCACCGACAGGGCCGTCGCTGTTCGGCGACGGAGGTTGCGAATGACATTCGGATCGCTTTTCACCGGCATAGGTGGCATGGACCTCGGCCTTGAACGGGCCGGGATGCGATGTGTGTGGCAGGTCGAGATCAACCCGTTTTGCTGTCAGGTACTCGCCAAGCATTGGCCTAACGTTTCGAGGTGGGATGATGTCGCAACGTTTGAGCCGACGCAAACAACTCATGGGACTGATGTCATATGCGGCGGGTTCCCCTGCCAAGACATCAGTGTGGCCAGTGGCTCCCATGGTGGCGATGGTCTCAATGGGGAGCGTTCAGGGCTCTGGTTCCAAATGCTTCGAGTCATTCGCCAGCTTCGACCACGTTACGCAATCGTGGAGAACTCGCCAGCTCTCGCTTTTCGGGGGCTCGATCGATTACTTGGAGGCTTGGCCGATCTCGGGTATGACGCGGAATGGCGAGTGCTATCGGCTGCCATGTTCGGACTGCCACACCAACGGCGTCGGCTTTTCGTTGTTGGCTACCCCGGTGGCACGAGATTGGAAAGGGCCAACCCCTGCATCCTCTTCAACGATTACGACCCCCGACCTGTTGAGCGGATACCCGCACCCCGAACTGTACGAAGACGTAATGGGCTTCCCAACTACATGGACCGAATTAAGTCCCTTGGAAACGCTGTAGTGCCGCATGTTGCGGAGTGGGTAGGCAAGCAGATTATTTCCCATGCGATTAACACGAAAGGCTGCACATGACCTCAATTACAGACATCAAGGTGATCACGGAGCCTTCCGTCTACCTACTCGGGAAGCAGCAACTCAACGACGCCGAACTGGACCGGTTCCTTGCCGATCACGGTGTGACCTGGGAGAGCGACAGCGAAGTCGCCGCCGAGGTTCTCACCGAGACGGCAGGTCGCACTTGTTACCTTTCGTTCGCCAAACCGCGACCAGGTGGTAACGCTGCGTATCTCGGGCACATCAAAGAGACAGCCCACGGGAGCGTGTTCGAACACGCCATATGGACGTTCATGATCACGGGTGTCAGCCGGAGTTTGACCCATGAACTCGTGCGGCACCGAGCAGGGTTCGGGTATTCGCAGCTCAGCCAACGCTACGTAGACGAATCGATCGCCGAGTACGTGGAACCGGACATCATTGCAATGACGCCGAATTGCACGCTATTTGGATGGAAGCGGTGACGCATGCCCACAAGTGTTACGTGCAACTGGCCGAGAAACTGAACGCGAAATTGGGCGACCCGAAAGCAGCGACCGCAGCGATGTTGCCACCCGATGCTGATCGTACCACGCGTCGCAAAACGGCACGCCAAGCAGCTCGCAGCGTCCTTCCCAACGCGACCGAAACCAAGATCACGATTACGGGAAACGCCAGGGCGCTTCGGCATTTCCTCGAACAGCGTGGCAGCGTGTTTGCAGACCCGGAGATTCGCAAGCTCGCCAACAAGGTGCTCGACATCTTGCAAATCGAATCCCCTAACCTCTTCGGTGACTACCAGAAGATCGCGTTGCCCGATGGGACGTTCGACATCCAAACCTCGTTCCGGAAGGTGTGAGCTGTGAGACCACCTACCAACCCCGCATATACCGCGTCCGATGTGCACCCCAATGGATCAAAGGTTCACGGCACCATCCAGTGCAAACACCGCTGCGGCGCGTGTTCGGATGGCAAGCATCATTGGATTGAGCATGGACGTGATCCTGACGACCTCAGTGAAACCGATGCTGATGACTTCAGCGACGTGATTCAATTTGACCGTGCAAATGGCACGCAGCATTTGCTTGGGTTTTATTCATGCAAACACTGCAACGCATGGGCTGAGCATGATGCGTTCGATGATGACGAAACGGAGGATGGCCGTGGCTGAGAACACCAAAATTTCGTGGGCGA
>CALBMG010000134.1 GCA_937896185.1 uncultured Microbacteriaceae bacterium
CGATACGCAAACGGCGAAAATTCACCGGAATCCACCGATTTCGGAACCACTGTGAAAGAAACGAGACCAGCAATGAACATCACGGTCGTCAAGCGCGATGGGACCCGCGAGCCCTACGACGCCAACAAGATCAACCTCGCCATCGAGGAAGCCGCCGAAGGCTTCCCCGACAAGCTGGCGTGGGTGACCCAGATTGGTACCGAGCTCGAGCTCACTCTGTTCGATGGAATCACCTCGCAGCAACTCGACGAAGCCGTCATTCAGGTTGCGCTCCAGAACGTCAAGGATGACCCTGGATTCGACCAGATCGCCGCCCGACTCCTTCTCAAGACCATCTACAAGAGTGTCCTGGGCGACTACAACAGCGAAGAGGAACTCAAGGCGCTTCACGCGAAGCACTTCGAGGCCAACATCCGCCGCGGCGTTGACGAGGGACTGCTCGACACCCGCCTGACCGAAATGTTCGACTTCGACGCCCTCGCCAAGGAACTCAACCCGTCGTTCGACGAACTCCTCAAGTACATCGGTGTTGTCACGCTCAACAACCGCTACGGAATCAAGGGACGCAACGGCGACCCGCTCGAGGTTCCCCAGTACTTCTGGATGCGCATCGCCATGGGCCTCTCGCTCAACGAGGCAAACCCCACCGACATCGCCATCGGTTTCTACAAGAAGATGTCGACCCTCGAATACCTCGCCGCAGGTTCCACGCTGGTTAACGCCGGTACCTCGTACCCTCAGCTGGCCAACTGCTTCGTCCTCGAAATGCAGGACGACATCGAGCACATCGCAAAGACCACCCGCGACGTCATGTGGCTGACCAAGGGAACCGGTGGAATTGGCCTCTCGGTCACCAAGCTGCGCGCCCAGGGATCACCCATCCGCTCGAACAACACCGTCTCGACCGGCCCCATCCCCTTCATGCACACCATCGACTCGGTGCTGCGCGCCATCTCGCGCGGTGGCAAAAAGTTCGGCGCACTGTGCTTCTACATGGAGAACTGGCACATGGACTTCCCCGAGTTCCTCGACCTGCGCCAGAACTCCGGTGACCCTTACCGCCGCACCCGCACCGCAAACACGGCCGTCTGGATTTCGGACGAATTCATGAAGCGCGTCCAGAACGACCAGGACTGGTACCTGTTCGACCCGCTCGAGGTCATGGACCTCAACGAGCTCTATGGCGCCGCATTCTCGAAGCGTTACAACGAATACATCGCAATGGCGGAACGCGGCGAAATGAACCTGTTCAAGCGCATCAGTGCCCGCGAACAGTTCAAGCAGATCCTCATCTCGCTGCAGTCCACCTCGCACCCCTGGTTGACCTGGAAGGACACCATCAACCTGCGTGCGTTGAACAACAACACCGGCACCATCCACAGCTCGAACCTCTGCACCGAAATCTGCCTCCCTCAGGACGCCGACAACGTTTCCGTGTGCAACCTGGCATCGATCAACCTCTCGCGCCACCTCAACGGCACCGAGTGGGACTGGGACCTCATGGACGAGAGCGCTCGCGTCGCCGTGCGTCAGTTGGACAATCTCATCGACATCACCCGTTCCTCCGTCGCCGAAGCCGACAAGGCCAACGCCGAAAACCGTGCCGTCGGCCTGGGCCTCATGGGCTTCACCGACGTGTGTGAGCGTCTGGGAATCTCGTACGAAAGCGAAGAAGCCTACGACCTCATCGACGAAATCGTCGAGCGCATCTCGTACTCGGCAATCGACGAGAGCGCCAACCTCGCACGCGAGCGTGGTTCGTACGACAACTTCGAGGGATCACGCTGGTCGCAGGGACTCGTGCCCTTCGACTCGATCGACCTCACCGAAGCCGACCGCGGAGTGTCAATCGACATCACCCGCAAGACGCGCCTCGACTGGGATGCCCTGCGCACCAAGGTCAAGGGCGGCATCCGCAACGCCACCCTGATGGCCATCGCACCCACCGCATCAATCGGACTCGTCGCCGGCACCACCCCCGGTCTCGACCCCCAGTTCTCGCAGATCTTCTCGCGTTCGACCTCTAGCGGCAAGTTCCTCGAAGTCAACCGCAACCTGGTCGACCAGCTGAAGGCCCGCGGAATCTGGGAATCGACCCGCGAAGACATCCTGCGTTCACAGGGTGACATCCAGGGCATCGCCGCAATCCCCGAAGACCTGAAGGCTGTCTTCAAGACCAGCTTCCAGCTGTCGCCCTACTCGTTCCTCGAGGTTGCCGGTCGCGCACAGAAGTGGATCGACCAGGCCATCAGCCGCAACATGTACCTCGACACTCGTGACATCGACGAGCTCGTCAAGATCTATTCGGGCGCATGGGAACGTGGCGTGAAGACCACCTATTACCTGCACATGAAGCCCCGCCACACTGCCGAACAGTCGACTGTCAAGGTGAACAAGGCCGAGACCCTCGTTGAAGGCGCAAAGCGTGGCTTTGGCGGCGCAGCCCCCGCTGCCACCGCACCCACCGCGGCTCCGGCCGCCGCACCCGCCCGTGGCTTCGGCTTCGGTGGCGCTGCGAAGGGTGGTGAATGATGAACGAACACGACAACGTAGGCGAATACATGGTTCCCATGGATCCCATGGATTTGCTGCACTGCGAAGGCTGCCAGTAACACATCTCACGACCGGGCCAGAGTCCGGCGCCAACACCACACGAAAGAGGAAATAATGGGAATTCTCGGAACCGGAATTAAAGAAGGACTCGTCCTGAAGCCCGTCCGCTACAAGTGGGCTATGGACCTCTATGACCAGGCTGTTGCAAACACCTGGTTCCCCAACGAAATTCAGCTCGGCGAAGACATTGCTGACTTCAAGAAGATGTCGGACGAGGAACAGCACGCCATCACCTTCCTGATGTCGTTCTTCAACCCCAACGAACTGATCGTCAACAAGGCCCTGGCCTTTGGCGTGTACCCCTACATCAACGCCCCCGAGGCGCACCTGTACCTCGCCAAGCAGATGTGGGAAGAAGCCAACCACTGCATGTCGTTCGAGTACGTGCTGGAAACCTTCCCCATCGACCGCGAGAAGGCCTACAACTCGCACGTCGAGATCCCCTCGATGGCCCGCAAGGAAGAGTTCGAGGTCAAGTACATCACCCGTATGACCGAGGACACCCTGGACATCAACACTGTCGAGGGCAAGCAGGACTTCGTCCGCAACCTCATCGCCTACAACATCATCATGGAAGGCATCTGGTTCTACTCGGGCTTCATGGTGGCCCTGTCGTTCCGTCAGCGCAACCTGCTGCGTAACTTCGGTTCGCTGGTTGACTGGGTGGTCCGTGACGAGTCGCTGCACCTGAAGTTCGGTATCAACCTGATTCTCACCGTTTTGGAAGAAAACCCCGAGATCGTGACCGAACAGTTTGTCAACGAGGTCAAGCAGATGATCCTCGACGCTGTCGAGATGGAGTGCGAATACAACAAGGACCTGCTGCCCAGCGGCATCCTCGGTTTGAACTCGGACTACATCAACCAGTACGTGAAGTACCTGGCTGACCGTCGCTTTGAAGAGCTCGGCTTTGAGCCCGTCTACAACGTGTCGAACCCGGCCAAGTGGATGGCGACCGCGAACGACACCCTGCAGCTGGTGAACTTCTTTGAGTCGACCAACACCTCGTACGAGGTCAACCACACCAAGTAGTCAACGACTGCCGAAATGGTGGCATCAGCCCTCGGGCGGTGCCACCATTTTTGTTACCCGCTGAACGGATATTGGACCTGCCGCTCCCAGTTGCTGCGCAAAGAGGCTGATCCGCAGTTCCTCGAGCGCCCATCGTGCGGTCAACATTCGGGTTTCCGCGGTCACGGGCAGGGGAATCACGCCGCCGGCAGCGTCAAAGGCGGCCTGCGCCTTTGCAAATTCTGTCATCGAGGCTCGATCGCGTGCGGGAGCCTCGCGGAGTTTGTCGATACGGTACAGAATCCCGCGAAGGTACACGGGGTAGCGCGCCACGGTGGTGGTGGTCAGTTCGGCCAGGAACCCCGCGTGCACGAGACCGTCCAGATGCCCGCGGATGTCGGTGAAGTGCGGAATGAGCGCCAGCGACTGACCTGCCTTGATTGCCGCCGCAATCTGGCCGTTGAGGCGGCTGATGGTGACCACCTGGGCAATCACGGCCGACAACTTGTCAATAATTCCGTCATTCGCACGACCCCACACTGCCGTGAATTCGGCCGTGGTCAACACGGTCCCCGATGGCAGCGCGTCGCGGCACAACATCAACAGCGCATCGGCCGCCAGGGCCTTCACCGAAGGATACGGGCTCGCCGCCAATGACAGTTTTTCGGCCGTCGGCAACGAATCAATCACGTACTCGGCGGGACTCTTTGTGGTCAACGCCACCAACCGTGCGACACCCCGACGATGGGCCAGATCGCGTTCGTTACGCGTGCCATAGACGACGACCGACACGTCGCGAATGTTGTCACGCAGCCCCGGGTAGCCCGTAACGCGGGAAGCTCCGTAGGAAATTTCGACCTGGTCGGGCAGATCCCCGGGCCACTGGGTGACCCCGTGCTGTTCCTCAAAATTCGACACTGTCACAGTCGGTTTCGCTCCACGCGAGGACCGCCCACGCTGCGAATCCGTCGTGGTGTCGGTTGCACGCGTCGCACCCCCGTTGCGGTCGGTGCCGCGGCCGTTGCCCCGCGGCTGCTCTGCACGGGGAGCCTGTTCGAGTGTGGCGAAATCACGGGAGTATCGCGTGACAACCCCACGAGAATCCGTCAGGGCAAACCGAGTCCGCAAATGGGCGGGAACTTTCTCCCAATCGAAATCGGCCGAGGACACAACCACACCGGCCTGACGGCGAATCTCGGCACCCAAGAATTGGGTAATCGACGTGCCCGAATGCTCGGGCGACAGCGGCATCGCGGCGACGAGCTTCGCCGCCCAATCCTTGGCCGGAACCACGGTGACGCGAATAGGTTTCGGCAACGACTTGATCAGTGCCGTGACCAGGTCAACCCGCAAACCGGGAACCAACCAGTCAAAGCCATCCGACACAAGGTGGGGGTACAGTGCCGACGGAACATGAACGGTCATGCCGTCATCGGCCGCGCCGGGGTTGAACGCATAACTGACGGCCAGCTGCGCGTCACCCTGTCGCCACACCGTCGGGAATTCCGCCGAGTCGGCCGCGGCCTCGGTCACCTCACCAAACACGTCGACGGTCAAATCGAGCGCGTTCGGATTCGACTTCCGCGCTCCACGCCACCATCCCTCAAATTCACGCACCGACGTAACGGTCTGTGGAATGCGAGCATCGAAAAATTCGAAAGCGACCTGGTCGTCCCACCGCAGATCGCGACCACGAGTGCGAGTCTCGATATCCTCGACCGTGATTCGCGTGTCGGCGGCGACCCGCACAAACCCATAGAGCGCATCGGTGGTGTTCGTCGGCCAATCACCGTCCACCAGCGCATGCCGGATCAACAGTTCACGCGCCATGACCGGGCTGATACGCGAATACTGAATCCGGCGTTTAGGCACCACCGGCACACCGTACAACATGACCTTCTCGTCAGCCACGGCGCTGCCGTGACGGGAATCCCACCGCGGCTCCGAATACGAGCGCGACACCAGGTGCCCCGCCAAAGGTTCCACCCACGCCGGGTCGATGACGGCAACCCAACGGGCATACAGCCTGCGAGTCTCGGTCAATTCGGCGGCCATCACCGCTGTCGGAGACTTGTGGGACAGGGCGGATTGGCTCGCAATAACGAACCGGGTGCCTCGAGCCCCCACATATTCACGCGACGCCGTCTGCTTTTTCAGCGGTTTGCCGTCCTTGCCGCGCTGGGGCTTCGCCTGGTCGTCGAGCAAACCGATGCGACTCAGCAAACCCGACAACAGGGCCCTGTGGACGCCACCGGGGTTGGGGCTGCCAGGGTGTTCGGGCACCGTGTGGCCCAACCGCTTGACGCTCGAGACCAGCTGGCGGTTCAGATCCATCCATTCACGAACCCGCAAATAGTGCAGGTATTCGTCGCGGCACAACCGCCGGAACGCACTCGATGACAAATCTCGACGGTTCTCGGTCAAGTAATCCCACAGCTTCAACAACCCGAGGAAATCACTCGTCGGATCGATAAACCGAGCGTGTTTGTCGAGCGCCTTCTGGGGTGACGCTTCGGGGACCTCACGAGGGTCGATGATTGTCAACCCCGCAACAATGGCAATCACCTCGCGGGCTGTTCCCTGCTTCAGGGATTCCAGAATCATCCGACCAAACCGGGGATCCACCGGCAGTCGTGACAGTTGGTGTCCGATGCGGGTGGGGCGAACATCGTCGCCGTCACGTGTGATGGCGCCCAGCTCAAACAACAGGTCGAGGCCGTCCTTGATTCCGCGAGAATCCGGCGGAGTCAGGAAAGGGAACTGGGCGACATCACCCAAGCCCAACGTCACCATGGTCAAAATCACGCTGGCGAGGTTTGTGCGCAACACCTCGGGGTCGGTGAACTGTGGGCGCGCCTCGAAATCCTCCTGCGAATACAAGCGAATCGCAACACCGGGGGCCACGCGGCCTGCACGGCCTGCACGTTGCATGGCCGAGGCCTGTGAGATGGGTTCAATGGGCAGTCGCAATACCTTCGCACGGTGCGAGTACCGTGAAATTCGGGCGGTACCCGCATCGATCACGTAACGGATGCCCGGGACGGTGATTGATGTTTCGGCGACATTGGTGGCCAAAACGACGCGGCGCACCGTGCCCGGTGGCGGAGTCTCGAACACCCGGTGCTGCTCGTGCCCGGCCAACCTGCCGTACAGGGGCAGGACTTCGAGACCGCGTTCCTTCAGGCCGTTCAGGGCGTCGGCGGCATCTCGAATCTCGCTCTCGCCGCTGAGGAACACCAGCACATCACCGGGTGGTTCGGAACGCAATTCGGCCAGCGCGCGCACAATGCCCTCGACCTGATCGATAGCTTCGGCGGGGGCATGTGGGTCGGCCGCATCGGGGGACAGGCTGCGGTACCGCACATCGACGGGATACGTGCGGCCGCTGACCGAAATCACGGGGGCAGGATCACCGTCCGGACCCGCAAAATGTCGGGCAAAACTTTCAGGGTCAATCGTCGCCGACGTGATGATGACGCGCAGGTCGGGTCGCTGGGAGGTCAACCGTTTCGCAAAACCCAGCAGGACGTCGATCGTCAGGCTGCGTTCGTGCGCCTCGTCAATGATGATCGTGTCGTAGCCAGACAACATCGGGTCACGGTGGATAGCGGCCAACAGCACGCCGTCTGTCATCACTTTGACCCGGGTGTCAGCCGACGACTCGTCCGTAAATCGCACGGCGTACCCCACAGTCCCGCCCAGCGGAACCTGCAGTTCCTCGGCCAGACGCTCGGCCACCGCTCGTGCCGCGATTCGACGGGGCTGCGTGTGAGCGATGCGGGTTCGTCCCAATTCGAGGCACATTTTGGGCAACTGTGTGGTCTTGCCCGAACCGGTTTCGCCGGCAACAATCACCACAGGGTTGTCGCGAATTGCGGCCATAATCCGGTCGCGTTCCGCCGAAACGGGAAGGTCGTCGGGGTAGCGAATCGTGTAGTCCGCTGTGTGTCCCATTTCCCCAATGATAGGCGTGATTCCCGCGTAGGCTGAGAGCATGACAACCGTTCCCCGCATTCAACTGTCCGACGGCACCTCGATCCCGCAGCTGGGATTGGGGACATACAAGTTGGATGACGACACCGTCATCCCCGTGATTCACGAGGCGTTGGAAATCGGGTACCGTCACATCGATACGGCAAAGATTTACCGCAACGAGTCCGGTGTCGGCCGTGCGATCGCCACATCAGGTGTGGCCCGCGACGACCTGTACATCACAACAAAGCTGTGGAACGACGACCACCTGCACGCACGCTCTGCCATCGAGGCCAGCCTCGAACGTCTGGGTCTCGACCATGTCGACCTGTACCTCGTGCACTGGCCGTTCCACTCGGCGGGCACCGCCGCTCGTGCGTGGGAACAGATGGTGGAAATCCGCGAGGCGGGCCTCGCGACCTCGATTGGTGTCAGCAATTTCTTGCCCGAACACCTCGACGCAATCGCCGCCGTCAGCGATGTGGTGCCCGTAATCAACCAGATCGAGGTGCACCCGCTGTTGCAACAGGCCGAATTACGTGCCGAATGCGCGAAGCGGGGAATTCGTGTCGAGTCGTGGGGCCCTCTGGGACACGGCAGCGTCAGCCTCGCCGAGGAACTGCCGCAGCTGGCCGCGATCGCCGAGGCCCATAGCAAGTCCGTTCCTCAGGTGGTGTTGCGCTGGCACATCGAGGAGGGCCTGATAATT
>CALBMG010000135.1 GCA_937896185.1 uncultured Microbacteriaceae bacterium
CAACAAGGACGTGCGTCGCACCGCATACATGGTGTCCGTCGATGCGGCACAGGGTGTGACCACCGGTATTTCGGCGGCCGACCGCGCACGCACGCTGCACGTGTTAGCAAATCCCACATCGACCCCGTTTGACCTGATCCGCCCCGGGCACATCATCCCGTTGCGGGCTGTCGCTGGCGGCGTGCGCGAGCGCCCCGGCCACACCGAGGCCACGGTCGAACTCTTGCAGCTGGCCGGGCTCGAACCGGTGGGCGTGATTGGCGAGATCACGAACGACGACGGCACCATGATGCGACTTCCACAGTTAATCGAATTCGCGGCAGCACACGATGTCGTCGTGATTTCGATCGAGGACCTGGTGGCTCATTTGGGCGACGCACCCCTCAACACCCCGGCGGAATCCGAGCGCTACCAGTTCGAGGTCGAAACGACCGTGCCCACCGAACACGGCACCTTCCGCATGCGGGCGTACAGCGACCGCACGACCGGCGTCGACCACATTGCGATCATTGCGGGAGAACCGACCGATGGCACCCTGTTGCGCCTGCACTCGGAATGCCTGACCGGGGAAGCGTTTGGGTCGCTGAAATGTGAGTGCGGCCCCCAGCTCGACGCGGCATTGGACCGCATCGACCGCGAAGGCGGTGTCGTCATTTACCTGCGCGGCCACGAAGGCCGGGCAATCGGGCTGACAAACAAGCTGCGCGCCTACAAACTGCAAGAAGCAGGCATGGACACCTATGACGCGAACATCGCACTGGGTTTGCCCGCCGATGCACGCGAATACGGTGTCGCCGCCAAGATTCTGGGCGACCTTGGCGTTAATTCGGTTCGACTGCTGTCGAACAACCCCGACAAGCAGCGCCAACTGGAGGGCCTCGGCATTGAGGTGCCCGAGCTGGTCCCGCTGGTCGTGGGCGTCGGCGACGTCAACGCTGGATATTTGGCTGCCAAGCGTGACCGCATGGGGCACGAACTTCCCACCGATATCGAATCAAGTTTCACCGCGTAAGCGGCAACGAAAGGACACCCCATGGCTGGACACGGATCCCCCGAAATTCAGATCGATGCGACCGGACTCAACGTCGTCGTCATCGCCGGTTCCTGGCACGACCAGATCACCGACGGGCTGATTGCGGGCGCGCAGCGCGTGCTGACCGCCGCAGGTGCCACACATTCGCTGGTGCGTGTGCCCGGCGCATTCGAACTGCCGTTGGCTGCGAGCGCCGTGCTGGAATCGGGCGCCGACGCAGTGGTCACCCTGGGTGTGATCATTCGCGGCGGAACCCCCCACTTTGATTTTGTGGCGAATGCGGCCACCGATGGGTTGACCCGGGTGGCGTTGGATTACGGCAAGCCCGTCGGTTTCGGAGTGCTGACACTCGACGACGAACAGCAGGGTATCGACCGTGCCGGTCTTCCCGGTTCACAGGAAGACAAGGGTGCCGAGGCGGCCACCGCCGCTATCGCCATGGCCGTGCTGTTGCGCGGTCTGGCCGACACCGAGGCCGGGAACTAGTCGTGTCGAGCCCCCGCCACCGTGGCCCTTTCGGTCGCTCGACTGTGCGTTATGACGGCCCAAAGGCGAAGTTTTCGGACCTGCTGCCGTACCTGCGAGAGCACCGCGGCATCCTCTCGGTCGTCATCGTCCTCAGTGTGATTGGCGCCGGGGCTTCGCTCGCCCAACCGCTGCTGGTGTCTCAGGTGATTAACGCCGTTCAGGCGGGCACCGAACTGGGCTGGCTGGTGCCCGCACTAATCGGTTTGGTGGTCGGTGGGGCTCTGCTGACCAGCTTCCGCCACTACCTTTTGCAGCGCACCGGTGAGAGCGTGGTGCTGTCGGCACGCCGCCATCTCGTCTCGCGCCTGTTGAACCTGCCCATCAGCGAATTCGATGCCCGACGCACCGGCGACCTGGTGTCCCGCGTGGGCGCCGACACGACCATGTTGCGTGCCGTGTTGACCCAGGGCCTCGTCGAGGCCGTCGGTGGCGTGGTCACGTTCGTGGGCGCGATCATCGCGATGCTCATCATCGACGCACTGCTATTTGGTCTGACCTTCTCGGTCGTGATTGTGTCCATCATCATCGTCATCGTGATGTCGAGGCGCATCCGCACCTATTCGCGCATCGCCCAAGACCGCGTGGGCGCCCTCACCGCGTCGGTGGAACGCGCCATCAGTGCGGTCCGCACCGTGCGTGCGGCAAACGCCACCGAACGCGAAGCCGACGTGATTGATGCCGACGCCCGTGGCGCCTGGCGAGCGGGTCTCGATGTTGCCCGCATTTCCGCCCTGGTGGTGCCCATTTCCTCGATCGCCATGCAGGTGTCATTCCTTGTGGTGCTCGGCGTCGGCGGTTTCCGTGTCGCCAGCGGCGCCATCGAAGTCTCACAGCTGGTGTCGTTCATCCTGTTCCTCTTCATGATGATCATGCCGCTGGGCCAGGCCATCGGCGCGTTCACGTCGGTGTCGCAGGCGTTGGGCGCCTTGGCGCGTATTCGCGAAATCATCGACCTGCCCGCCGAAAGCGACGGCGACACCGCCGCACAGAACTTGGGTAACCGTGACGAGGCTCGGGCCAGCGACTTGGGCCCCGTGGCCGTCGAATTTGATGCCGTTCAGTTCGGTTATGACGCCGACAACACGATCCTGCACGACGTCAGCGTGACCGTTCCCACCGGTTCGCGTGTGGCGCTGGTCGGGCCCAGTGGTTCCGGCAAATCAACCATGTTGGCGCTGATCGAACGTTTCTATGACGTCACCGCCGGCACGATTCGTGTGGGCGGAACCGACATCCGCGAACTGGACCGCGCCGAACTGCGCTCGCACATCGGATACGTGGAACAGGACGCCCCCGTGCTGGCAGGCAGCATCCGCGACAACCTCGTGTTGGGCCGACCTGATGCCACCGACGAGGACTGCCTGCGAGTGTTGGCCGACGTCAACCTGTCGGGGATTGTGGACCGTTCGGAGGACGGCCTGAATGCGGCTGTCGGCGAGGGCGGTGTGCTGCTCAGTGGCGGCGAACGTCAACGCCTCGCAATCGCACGCGCCCTGCTGGCCGCTCCCCCGATCCTGCTGTTGGACGAATCCACGTCCAGCCTCGACGGCATGAACGAACAGTTGATGAAAGCCGCCATCGACAAGGTGGCCGAAAACCGCACGCTCATCGTGATCGCGCACCGCCTGGCGACCGTCGTCGACAGCGACACCATCGTGGTGCTGCAGTCGGGACGCGTGCTGGGGGCCGGTACCCACGACGAATTGCTCGACACCGTCGACCTGTACCGCGAACTGGCGGAACACCAGCTGCTGGCGGCCCCGGCCGACTAGTCGGTGGTGGGCGCGGCCTGGGTGGGCGCACTCCGGATGGATACACCTCAGGCCGTCACGGCTGGGGTGTCGGGATCGGCAGCTATGAGAAGTCGGGGTCCGTGTCGGGGGTGTACTGGAAGGCGCTGGGCGCATTGAACCCGTAAGCCAGCATGCCGCCGGATTCCTTCAGATAGCAGGTGCCGCACAGCGATTCATAGGTCACGTCGACACCGTCGATGGCCACCTGGTCGCCGTCAAAGATGAAACGGTCGTTGGCTTTGCGGGCGTTGAACATGGCTTTGCGGCCACAACGGCAGATTGTCTTGAGTTCCTCGAGGTTGTGGGCGACCTCGAGCAGTCGACGCGATCCGGGGAACGCGATCGTCTGGAAGTCGGTGCGAATGCCGTAGGCCAGCACGGGGATACCGTCGAGGATGGCGATGCGCAGCAGGTCGTCGACCTGGTTGATGGTCAAAAATTGGGCTTCGTCGATCATGAGGCAGGCGACGTCAGCACCGGATTCGCGCTGCACCTTTGCACGGTACGAATCAAACAAGGTGCGCACGTCATCGGACGGGCCGATAACGAAATCGACGGGACGCTCCACACCCAGGCGGGACACGATCGAGGCGTTGCCTTTGGTGTCGACGCGGGGCTTGGCGATCAGCACGCGCTGGTGGCGTTCCTCATAGTTATAGGCGGCCTGCAGCAGCGCCGTGCTCTTGCCCGAATTCATTGCACCGTAACGGAAATATAGCTTCGCCATGCCCGCAACTTTACCGAACTTCGGGCGCGAGTTCGGCGTTCCCGCACCCGCGAATTCCACCTGTTGTTCACCGGGGAAGCGTATTCTGGGCTCATGACCACCACACCTTCCGCCGACCACGACCCCACCGATCTGACCGGCATCGATGACTCCGCTCTGGCCACGGTCAGTGACGACGTGTTGGCGGAACTTTTGGACGAAGACGCCCCCGACATTGACCCCGCGGATGCTGCGTGGCGCCACAACTATCCGTATTCCACAAAGATGACCCGTGGCGAATACGAACGGGCAAAACACCTGTTGCAGGTGGAACTGTTGAAACTGCAGTCGTGGGTGCGCGAATCGGGCGCCAAAATCGTCATCATCTTTGAGGGCCGCGATGCCGCGGGCAAGGGTGGCACGATCAAACGGTTCATGGAACACCTGAACCCGCGTGGTGCGCGCGTGATGGCCCTGGAAAAGCCAACGGAACGTGAACGTTCGCAATGGTATTTCCAGCGTTACACCCAGCACCTCCCGGCGGCCGGCGAAATCGTGCTCATGGACCGCTCTTGGTACAACCGTGCCGGCGTGGAACGGGTCATGGGCTATTGCACCAACGACGAGTATTGGGAATTCATGCGCACCACACCCCAGTTCGAGAACATGCTGGTGAAGTCGGGCGTGCACCTGATCAAGTTTTGGTTCTCGGTGGGCGAGGCCGAACAGCGTCGCCGTTTCGAGGAACGCCGCGACGACCCCGTGAAGCGGTGGAAGCTGTCCCCCACCGACCTTGCCAGCCGCGACAAATGGCAGCAGTACACCGAGGCGAAAGAGGCGATGTTCCAGAACACCGACTCGGAGCACGCACCGTGGACTGTCGTGAAATCGAATGACAAAAAGCGTGCCCGCATCGAAGCCATGCGGTGGGTGCTGCGCCAGTTCGACTATCCGGGCAAAAACGTGCTTCTGGTGGGCGAACCTGATTCACTGATCATCGGCAAGCCCGAAACCATGTATGACGAAGGCGAAAACCCCACGACGGCGTTGCCGCAGTTGCCCCGGGCCTGACAGATGACCCACCGCATCTATTCCATGCCGTTCGCGACGGTCTACCCGCTGTATGTGACCAAGTTGGAACGCAAGGGCCGCACCACCGAGGAACTCGACCAGGTGATCTGTTGGCTCACCGGGTTCAGCGTCGACGAACTACACGCACTGGTGCGCGACGGGGTCACATTCCTTGAATTCTTTGACCGCGCCAACATCCACCCCAACGCGCCACTAATCACGGGCGTCATCTGCGGTGTGCGCATCGAGAACATCGAAGACCCGCTCATGCAGAAAATCCGGTACATGGACAAACTCGTCGACGAGCTGGCCAAAGGCCGGCCGATGGTGAAGGTACTGCGGGGTTAGTCCCCAGAATCTCGCCCCAGGACTATGGTTACTCCATGAAACAGTTTCTCTCGCGGGCGATTTCCTTCATGACGACCGCAGCGATGGCAGTGGGG
>CALBMG010000136.1 GCA_937896185.1 uncultured Microbacteriaceae bacterium
CCTCTCGAATCAGGTTTTCTGCGAATCGACGGGCTCGTGCGATTTCGTCACCGAATAGAACCGCGGCATACGTCGGTTCCTCTTCGGCCTCGAAATGTTTCACGTGAAACTATGCCCGCGTGATGACCGTGTGGCGTTCTGCGCCTTCACCCTCGGAGTGAGACACGAATCCGCGTTCGGCGACGGCGTCATGGACCAGCTTGCGCTCGTACGACGACATTGGGGGCAGGGCTGCTGAGGCGGCGCCGCCCTCAATACGCTCAACAGCACGATCAACAATGCGATCGAGTTCCTGTGCACGGGCATCGCGAGAACCGCCGACGTCAAGAATCAGGCGCGAGAACTCTCCGGTGCGAGTGTGCACGGCTAACCGGGTGAGTTCCTGGAGTGACGAGACGACGTCACCGCGTGACAGCGACGAGAGGTCGTTGTTTTCACCAGCAACAATGGAGATGTAGTCGCGGCCATTGGAGTTTTCCATTTCCAGGTCGCCATCCAAGTCAGCGATGTCGAGGAACGCCTCGATGTAGTCTGCTGCAATTTCCGCAGTATCTGCGGTGGTTTCGGGGGAGTTCGTCATTACTTCTTTCCTTGCTGCTTCTTGGCGCGTGCCTTGCTGACCGGCTGCTGGCGCTGTACGGGCTTGGCCTCTTCAGTGGTTTCGCTGGGGGCCTCGGTAATCGTGGGCAGACCCTTGCGTTCGGCCTTCTTTGCGTTGCGGGCCTCCCATTCGCGGTGTGCCTGCGAGCCGGGGGTCGGCATGTTTCGGATCACGATGAACTGCTGAACCATGGTCCAAATGTTGGAAACGAGCCAGTAGAACATGACACCGAGGGGGAATGCCCAACCCGAGAACATGAAGACGAGCGGCAGGATGTACAGCAGCACCTGCTGCTGCTTGTACATGGGGCTTTCTTTCATCGCGTCGGACTGGTTCTTCGACATGATCTGCTTCTGGGTGATGAACTGCGAGACGGTCATGATGACGACCATCACACCGGCCACCACGAGGATGGTCATGTTGCCGTTGGCGGACGACATGGACGAGGCGAGACCTGCGGTGCCAAAGATTGTGGCTTCACCGAAGCTCTTTGCCAGGTCAGAGCTGAGGAGCCCAACGCCCGCGATTTCCTGTGCAGCGTTGCTCAGTGTGTAAAAAAGACCGAAGAAAATCGGCATCTGGACCAGCAGGGGAAGGCACGAAGCAAATGGCGAGGTCTTGTGCTCGCCATAGAGTGCCATGGTTTCGCGGGTCATCGCCTCGCGAGAGAACTGATCACGCTTACCCTTGTACTTATCCTGAATTTTTTTCAGTTGTGGCTGAATCTCCAGCATTTTGCGCTGGCTCTTGATTTGCTTCACAAAAACCGGAATCAAGGCGGCGCGAACGACCACAACCAACCCGACGATCGACAGAACCCATGTCCAACCATCTGCGGCATCAAGGCCCAAAGTGGTCAAACCGGTGTGGAATCCCACGAGCAACAACTCGATAGCCCATTTAATGGGCCACAGGATCATGTCAAAAATGTTCATAGAACGTCTTTCTGTTTCGGTAATACAAAGCCAAACCGAGAGAGGGGAAAATTCCCCTCCATTCTGTCAGGTACATCATCAATTCCGCCACGCGCCCACGGATTACATCGCAGGATTCGCCATGCAGCCATCAGCGATCCTCGAATCAGGCCGAACTGTTGCACTGAACCCAAGCCGTACGCAGAACAACTGGGGTGATACCGACAGACCTGGCCATACAGAGGGGACACAAGCTTGCGATACACCAGCAACACCGCTACCCCCGCATTACGCGGAGCGAGGACAACGTGTTCAATCGCGCTCATACGTACGATCGAGACTCTCCGTGAGCGGTGATTTCCTGTAATTCAGCGCCCAAATCGGCCCAATCAGGGGTCCCTGCGTCGGCTTTGACCCGGATTACAAGGTCAGAATTCAGAAGTCCCGACCTGACAAGATCGCCGACCCGGGCGCGCAGTCGGCGGCGAACGGTATTGCGTGCAACTGCATTTCCGTATTTACCGGATACAACAAACCCCACCTGGGGAGACGCTCCCGCAGGGGGAGCGACATAAAGCACCAGATGGGGTGTCGTTATTTTGCGACCGTTGCGCATAACTCTGCGAAATCCGGCCGCATCAACAATGCGGTTGACCTTCGCGAGCATCGCAGAAAATTAAACTGTCAGTTCCTTGCGTCCCTTGCCGCGACGTGCAGCGAGGATCGCGCGACCCGCACGGGTACGCATGCGCAGACGGAAGCCGTGCACCTTGGCGCGACGACGGTTGTTGGGCTGGAAAGTACGCTTCGACATTGTGTTCTCCTCGGCCTTTGGCCGGATTCACTAGGGGAAAGATTTTTGCCTATGGGCAACCTGATAACTGTAGGCGAAATTCTGGCATTCGTCAAACCGAATTGGTGGATTATCCACAAATGTTCTGCGAGGGGCTAGACGACACGCCTCCAAACGATAATATGAACATAGTTATCCACAACCAATCCTTCGAATTATGGACACTCCAATTAACGAATCACTTTCCAACCTGTGGCGCGAGGTCATCGACGTTCTGTCGCGCGACAATCGGATCACCCCGCAATTGCTGGGTTTCATCGAATTGGCTGTGCCCCAAGGAATTCTCTCGGGAAATCTCTATCTGGAAGTCGAATCCGACTTCACGCGTGACATGTTGGAATCCCGGGCCCGCGAACCCCTGTTGATGGCCCTGGCGGGAATTGAGGGTGAAAACATCACAGGATTCTCGCTCGTGGTCAACCCCGCAATCCGAGACAACGATGACATCGACAACATCACCTCGGTGTTACCTGTCGTTTCCGAAGAATCGCACCACTCTGATGCCCGCCGGACGACCGTTCCCACCGAAGCCCGACTCAACGCGAAATACACGTTCGACAATTTTGTGATTGGGCCCTCGAACCGTTTCGCTCACGCCGCGGCACTGGCGGTGGGTGAATCACCGGCAAAGGCA
>CALBMG010000137.1 GCA_937896185.1 uncultured Microbacteriaceae bacterium
TGGCTTCCGCTGCTGCGGTGCCCCCATCCGCGGACAGTTCCGATACCAGTGAACCGATTCCGGCTTCGAGTTTGTCCCACGGGAGCTGTTCACCGATCAGGCCAGTGGAGCAGACGACGACATCGCCACTCGACAGGTCAAGCTGAGAGGCAACTGCCTCGGCCGTTGCGTGCGTGGTCTGGAATCCCTGCGCACCGGTGAAACAGTTCGCACCACCCGAGTTCAGGACAATCGCTGTCACCTGGTTGTCTTTGAGGACTTCCTTTGACCAAATGATGGGGTTCGCCTGGGCGCGGTTCGACGTGAACACTGCGGCGGCAGAATCCAGTGGCCCCAAATTGACAACCAGCGCCATGTCGCGCTTACCCGACGACTTGAGTCCGGCGACGACACCGGAGGCCATGAAACCCTGAGGGTACGTTACGGTCATGGTGCTACTCCTAACAGGGGAAGTGCTAGATCTTCGGGGAAGCCAAGGGCGATATTGGCGGATTGGATTGCAGCCCCCGCGGTGCCCTTCACCAGGTTGTCGAGAGCCGACACAATGACAACGCGTTGCGAACGCTCGTCCACGGCGATCTGAAGCAGAGCGGTGTTGGCGCCAACTGTGTCCGCGGTGCGGGGCATCTGGCCGGCAGGTAAGACCCGAACGAACCGTTCATCAGAATAGGCATCGAGCCATGCACCACGAACCTCGTCCGCGGTGACTCCGGCTGCAAGTCGAGCCGAATTGGTGGCCAAAATGCCGCGCGCCATGGGAACGAGGCTCGGCGAGAACGTCAGGGAGACATCATGGCCGCCCGCAACTTCCAGGTTCTGGCGAATCTCGGGGTTGTGTCGGTGGGTTCCACCCAGCGCGTACGGGGATGCAGACCCGAGGATTTCGGATGCAAGAAGGTCTTCGCGCAGGCTCTTGCCCGCACCCGAAGGACCAACGGCCAGAACTGACACGAGGTCGCGAGCATCAATCACCCCGGCGCGAATGCCGGGAGCGAACGCGAGTGTCACAGCCGAAGCGTTGCAGCCAGGCGCAGCAATGCGGTTAGCCCCAGCGAGCAGCTCACGGTGTTTGGTTCCATCCGCGTGAACCAGTTCAGGCAGACCGTACGCCCACGGTTCATTGAAATCGCCGCCGTAGTAGTCGGCCCACGCCGTCGGGTCCGTCAGTCGACGGTCCGCACCACAGTCCACTACCAGCCGAGCATCGGCCAACGCCTCGCCCAGAGCACCCGAAGCGCCGTGCGGCAACGCGAGAAACACAACATCATGACCCGCAAGCATTTCGGGGGTCGTGGGGCTCAGCGTGAGCCCCAGCGGTGCCAGGTGAGGGTGAACCGCACCGAGCAGTTGTCCCGCATTTTTGTTCGCGGTCACCGTGACCACATCGAGTTCAGGATGCGCAGCGAGAAGCCGCACCAGTTCCCCGCCGGCATACCCGCTGGCTCCTGCGACGGCAACACGCAACGACATGATTACTCCCTAATCCTGCTGGCGAACCGCTCTGCTGCAGCAGCAACACCCGCAAGTTTCGCCTCGGTGGCTTCGGCCTGGGTCAGCGTGCGATCCGCGGCACGGAAACGCAACGCAAAGGTCAACGACTTTTCGTTATCGGCCAGACCGGTTCCACGGTAGTCGTCGACGAGAAGCGCGCTTTCCAGCAGCTCGCCAGCCCCGGCAACAACCGCCGCGCGAACCGATTCCGCGGGAACGCTGCGGTCGACAACCAGCGACAAGTCCTGGGTGGCAGCGGGATACACCAGCACCGGCACCGCCTCTACGTGGTCGGGCTTCGCCTCAATAATTGCGGTGAGGTTCAACTCGAGTGCCGCGACAACCCGTGGCAGGTCGCGGCCAGTGGCAACCGAGGGAAGGATTTCACCGGCGAACCCAACAGACTGTTCGCCCACGAAAACCTCGGCGCAACGGCCAGGGTGGAAGGCGCCGTGTCGGCCCTGACGGATGTCCAGTGGAACTCCGACAGCGACGCCAATTGCTCGCACAGTGTCGAGCGCTTCGGCGAGCGATGCGGCAACCGCGGGCTGGCCGGGCTGACGGCTGACAATCGACCCCGTGAATGCCGCGGCGACGTGCCACGGCTGCGCGGGGGTGCTGGCATACAGTTCGTTCAGAACGGATACTGTGGGAAGTTCGGTGCCCACGGGAATTGTGTCCGAGCCGGTGGCGCCGTTGGGCGTGAAAACCGCCCCCAACTCGAACACCGCAAGGCTGGTGAGACCGCGAGCAACATTGCGCTTTGCGTTGTCGAGAAGTCCCTGAAGTAGAGAAACCCGCAATACGTTGTTGTCGGGGTCCAAGGCGTTCGCCAGAGTCATGCCCTGTACGGGCTCGCCCGACACCGACCCAAAGAGCGCGTTATCGCCGGCATTGGTGAACGGATAGGCAAGAGTTTCGGTGAGACCGCTAGCCGCAAGGACCTGCGAGACACGACGGCGGGCGGACTGCGACGCCGTCAGGCCGCGGCCGGGAGGAGCCACGGGAAGAGCCGACGGAATTCGGTCGTAGCCGTGGATTCGAGCGACTTCTTCCGCCAGCGAGGGCGCGTCCACGATGTCGGGGCGCCACGATGGGGGCACCACATCGAAACCACCGGGAATTTCCGTAACCGTCGCCCCGATGTCCTGCAACACTCCCCCGATTTCCTCACGAGAGTACTCGGTACCGATCAGACCAGAGACAAAAGATTCGGTCAGCGAAATAGCCGACGGTGCCGCATAGTTGACCTCGGTCGAGCCGAGCGAATCGGCGGTACCGCCACCGAGCTCGACAAGCAAGTCAACAACTCGCTGCGCTGCAGCCTGCGACACCAACGGGTCAACGCCACGCGCAAAACGCTTCGAAGCTTCGGACGGCAGCTTGTGGCGGCGAGCCGAACGAGCAATGCTGACCGGGTCAAACGTCGCAGCCTCGACAACGACATCCGTCGTCGAATCGTCCACTTCCGTCGTCGCGCCACCCATCACACCGGCAAGCCCAATTGCACCGGAATCATCGGTGATGAGCAAGTCCTCGACGGACAGCGTGCGAGTTACCTCGTCGAGAGTCACCAGGGTTTCCCCCTCATGTGCGCGACGGACAGTAATGCCGCCCTGCAGCTTGGACAAGTCATAGCAGTGAGTGGGCTGCCCCAGCTCCATCATCACGTAGTTCGAAATGTCAACGGGCAAAGAGATCGAACGGACACCCATCAATGCGAGACGCTTCACCATCCACGCCGGGGAGTGCGCATGATCGCCACCACCCTCACCGAAGCCCACCGCACCAGCTGGTGGATCACCCGCACACTCTCCGGTCCCGCGCTGTACGCCTGGTTCGACCGCGCTGACCCGCCGGGCTGGTGGCTGTACTCGCAAGGCCGGTGGCGCACATCGAACTTCGGCGAGCGGGATGTGACGGGGTTGAGTTTCGAGAAGGCCAGTAGTGACGACATTGTGGAGGTGTTGTGCGCGTGAGTGATTCGATCACCACCTGCAAGTTGCCCTATGGC
>CALBMG010000138.1 GCA_937896185.1 uncultured Microbacteriaceae bacterium
GAACAGCGATCTGGCTCCTATTCCGTCGCTCTTGATGACTTCCGCTGTTCACCATCATCTGATTCGTGCCGGTCGTCGTATGCAGACCGCACTCATCGTTGAAGCGGGCGATGTGCGCGAGGTTCACCACGTTGCTACCCTGATCGGTTTCGGTGCCAGTGCGGTTAACCCGTATCTCGCCATGGAAACCGCCGAAAACCTTGTTCGTCGTGGTCGACTCGAGGGAGTTACCCCGGAAAAGGCCGTGAAGAACATCATCAAGGCGTTGGGCAAGGGCGTCCTGAAGACCATGTCAAAGATGGGCATTTCGACGGTAGCGTCCTATGCCGGTGCTCAGGCTTTTGAAGCGGTTGGATTGTCGCGCGAGTTCGTTGACACGTATTTCTCGGGAACGACCAGTCTCTTGGGCGGTATTACCATCGAGAAAATTGCCGAGGAAAACCGAATGCGTCACGCGGTCGCCTATGGCGACGAACAGGCTGCGAATCCCCACGAGGTGCTCACCACGGGTGGCGAATACCAGTGGCGCCGTGAGGGGCCGCCTCACCTGTTTAACCCGGAAACAGTGTTCAAGCTTCAGCATGCCACCCGCACGAAGCGCTACGACATTTTCCGTGACTACACCCGTGCCGTTGATGAGCAGGCCGAACGCTTGATGACATTGCGTGGTCTGTTTGGATTCAGTTCTGACCGTGACCCGATTTCGATTGACGACGTCGAATCGATCGAGTCCATCATTGCCCGTTTCTCGACCGGCGCCATGAGCCTCGGGGCCATTTCTCCCGAGATGCACGAGACTCTGGCCGTTGCAATGAACCGTATTGGCGGTCGTTCCAACACGGGTGAGGGCGGCGAGAGCGTTGAGCGTCTGCTCGACCCAGAACGTCGCAGCGCCATCAAGCAGGTTGCGTCGGGTCGTTTCGGTGTCACGAGCATGTACCTCACTCATGCCGATGATATTCAGATCAAGATGGCTCAGGGTGCAAAGCCCGGCGAGGGTGGCCAGCTTCCGTCGAAGAAGGTGTACCCCTGGATTGCGCGTACCCGTATGGGTACTCCCGGTGTGGGGCTCATTTCGCCGCCCCCTCACCACGATATTTATTCGATTGAAGACCTCAAGCAGCTGATTTTTGACCTCAAGCGATCGAACCCAGCGGCGCGTATTCACGTCAAACTGGTGTCCGAGTCGGGTGTGGGTACCGTTGCGGCAGGTGTCGCCAAGTCCAAGGCAGACGTGATTCTGATCTCGGGTCATGACGGTGGCACCGGCGCGAGCCCCCTGTCGTCGCTCAAGCACGCGGGAACTCCGTGGGAGCTCGGACTCGCCGAGGCTCAGCAGACCCTGATGCTGAACGACATGCGTGGCCGTATCGTTCTGCAGGTGGATGGTCAGATGAAGACCGGCCGCGACGTGGTCATCGCTGCGCTTTTGGGCGCCGAGGAATACGGTTTCGCGACGGCTCCGATGGTTGTTTCCGGTTGTATCCTGATGCGTGTCTGTCACCTTGACACGTGTCCCGTGGGTGTTGCGACACAGAATCCACTTCTGCGTGAGCGTTACACGGGCAAGCCTGAATTCGTCGAAACCTTCTTCGAATTCATCGCCGAGGAAGTTCGTGAAATCTTGGCATCGCTGGGCTTCCGCACACTCGAAGAAGCAATTGGTCAACGCCAGATTCTTGACGTCGACCGCGCGGTGAACCATTGGAAGACCGAGGGCCTCGATCTCAGTGCCATTCTCGAGGGCAACGATTTCCCCGCAGAGGCTCCGCGTTTCAACGTCAGTGAACAGGATCATGAGCTCGATGAACACAGCGATCACCGCGTGTTTGCCGTGCTGGGTGACGCACTCGTGAACGGTCAGCCCATGACGATTGACCTTCCCATTCGCAACACGGATCGCGCTATCGGCACATGGCTCGGTCACGAACTGACGAAACTGCACGGCGAGGCCGGCCTTCCCGATGGCACAATCCGTCTCGAGCTTTCGGGTTCGGCCGGTCAATCGCTGGGAGCATTCGTGCCTCGGGGTATTTCTATCCGACTGACTGGTGACGCCAACGACTATGTCGGCAAGGGTCTTTCGGGAGGTCGCGTTGCTGTCCGACCAGCCCACGGTGTGTCATATGAGACGAATCGCAACATCATTGCGGGCAACGTCGTCGGTTACGGTGCAACGAGTGGTGAACTGTTCCTCGCCGGAATGGTAGGGGAGCGTGCACTGGTGCGTAACTCGGGTGCTCGTGCGGTCCTCGAGGGCGTGGGAGACCACGCACTGGAATACATGACAGGAGGTGTCGCCGTAATC
>CALBMG010000139.1 GCA_937896185.1 uncultured Microbacteriaceae bacterium
GTGTGCCGTGTTGCTGCGCCATTCGCTCCGCTAATCACGGAAGAAGTGTGGCGTGGACTGACTGGAGGCGACAGTGTTCACCTCACGGATTGGCCTGATGCCACGGCATTCCCCGAGGACACCGCACTCGTTGCCGCCATGGATAACGTGCGTGAAATCGCATCGAGCGGTCTCGCGCTGCGCAAATCGCAGGGTTTGCGTGTTCGTCTTCCGCTGGCATCGATGACCGTTGTCGTTCCGGATTCCGCAGCAGTTGCCGAATTCTCGGACATCATTCGTGACGAGTTGAACGTCAAGGCTGTCACCGTGGTGGAACTCCGCGAGGAATCCATCGGAGAATACGGCATCACGCGACGGCTGTCGGTCAATGCACGTGCACTGGGTCCGCGTATTGGTGGTCAGGTGCAGCAGGTTATTGCGGCAACCAAGAACGGTGTCTGGTCTGTGACTGATGGTGTTGTCACCGCTGGTGGAATTGAGTTGCAGGCAGGTGAGTACACCCTGGAGCTCGATGTGTCGGATGTCGCTGTCGCCGTTTCGTTCCTGACGTCGGGGTTCGTCGTACTCGATACCGTTGTCACTCCAGAGCTCGCCGCCGAGGGCTTGGCGCGCGACGTGATACGTGCCGTTCAGCAGGCGCGTAAAGATGCGGGGCTTGATGTTTCCGATCGGATTCGCTTGCAGATTCACGGCGATGCGGCAGCTATTGCCGCGTTGCGTGAACATCAGGTGCTTGTGACGGGTGAAACCCTCTCGGTTGAATTCGAGTTGACTGTGGCCGCTGGTGGCGAATCTCGTGTTGGTGACGATTCGCTCGTCACAATCGGGGTGGAGAAGGCGTGACCGACTACTCCGCCGAAGCCGCTCGGGTCTTTGAACTACTGCTGAATCGCATTGGTGAATCTGCGCCGCAGCCGCGACTGCACGCTACTCAGCGCGTTCTGGAACTGTTGGGTGACCCCCAAAACATGTACAAGATTGTGCACATCACGGGAACCAACGGCAAAACGTCGACTGCTCGGATGATCGAATCTCTGATTCGTTCCTATGGTTTGCGTCCAGGCCTGATGACCAGCCCTCACCTCGTGAAGGTCAACGAACGCATCGTGATCGATGGCGAACCCATCAGCGACGAGGCGTTCGTGTACAACTGGAACGATATTGAACCTTATGTTCTGATGGCGGACGCCGAGCTTGTCGCCAACGGCGAGGAACCACTGACGTATTTCGAAGCGCTCACGGTGTTGGCGTTCGCCAGCTTTGCTGATGCACCCGTCGACGTCGCGATTCTCGAGGTCGGAATGGGCGGCGAATGGGATTCGACCAATGTTGCCGACGCCGATGTGGCCGTGTTTACCCCCATCGGACTGGATCACGCCGACCGTTTGGGTTCCACAATTCGCGACATCGCGCGAACCAAGGCGGGAATCATCAAACCCGGATGCATCGTTGTGTCCGCTGCACAGGCTCACGACGCTCTGGACGAAATTATCGCGGCCTCGGAAATTGACGATGCCGAGCTGTATGTGCAGGGTTCGGCCTTCGAGGTTCTCTCCTGCGTTCCTGCAGTGGGGGGTCAGGTCGTCACCGTTCGTGGCCGCGCGGACACCTACCGTGATGTTGCGGTGTCGTTGCACGGTGAGCACCAGGGCAACAATGCCGCTCTGGCGATTGTCGCCGTCGAATCTCTGTTGGGAGCGGGGGAGCACCCGATTCCCCGCGATGTTCTCGACGATGCATTGGGTAGCGTCTCCAGCCCCGGTCGATTGCAGTACCTCGGCGCGCAACCCGCATTGATTGTGGACGCTGCACACAACCCTCATGGTGCTGAGTCGTTGGCACACGCCATCGTGAACTGGCTTCCCTTTGACAAGGTCTGGGTTGTGCTGGGAGTTCTCGCTGACAAGGATGCCCACGGCATTGTTGCAGCACTTGATTCGGTTGTCCACGGCTTTATCGTGACCCAATCGAGTTCTGAACGAGCAATCCCCGCCGACGAATTGGGAGAAATCGCTGCACACGTCGCGGGACACGACCGGGTCCGGGTAATTCCCGACCTTGCCTATGCGCTCGAGACAGCGCGCGGATTGGTCGAAGAGGGCGATGCAATCATCGTCACCGGTTCGATCACTCTTGTCGGTGAAGTTATGGCTACGGCCGAAGAAAGGGGTTGGCGATGACCGGTAAGGACGCACGCACACCGAAACCACGACGAGTGCGCACCGCCAGTGAATCGTTGCTGTCGATCGTTATCGTGATGGAAATCATCACCCTGTTTTTTGCGATGCTCACCCTCGGCGGCTTGCACCGTGACCAAATCGTGGTGACGGTGGTCGCATGCGTGCTTCTCATGGCATTTCTCGTACTGGCCAATGCCACGTTGAAGCTCGGTGTTCACCCCATCGCACATGTTTCACAGGCGGCCCTTGGCCTGCCGGCTATCGTTGACCTCGCCTATTTGTGGGTGTGGGCAATTTTTCTTATTTTCTGGGTCGCTTGTTTCCTTAAGGGCAAGCAACTCGACGATCGAAAGGACAATGCATGACCTCGCAGGACACTCTGGTGCTCATTAAGCCTGATGGCACCGAACGCAACCTGATCGGCGAAATTCTGCGCCGAATCGAATCCAAGGGCTACCAGATCACCGATCTGCGCATGGTGCAACCCACTCGCGAACTGCTGACGGCACACTACGCAGAACACGAGGGCAAGCCCTTCTTCGAACCGTTGCTCGAGTTCATGTCGAGCGGCACTGTTGTTGCTGTCCGCGTGCACGGCCACCGTGCGATCGAGGGTTTCCGTGCCCTCGCAGGAACGACGGACCCCACAGTGGCCGCACCGGGTTCGATCCGGGGTGACTTGGGTCGCGATTGGGGGCTGAAGGTTCAGAAGAACCTGGTTCACGGCAGTGATTCTCCTGAATCGGCGGACCGCGAGCTTGCGCTCTGGTTCCCCGCAGCCTGCTGCTAATTGTGTGAAATTGTGATGGGCCCGAATCGTATGGTTCGGGCCCATCACAATTTCGTTTGTTATTAGCTGTTGAACAACAACGGCAGAAGTAACGGGAATTGGGCGATGATAGTCAGAACAATCACCGCGAGGTTTGCGACGACAAACAGCCAGCTGAATGGCAGTACTGCTGCCCCAATGCGTCGAGCCCGATCAGATTCGAACAGTGCGCCGGTTTTCAGCAACCAGGGGATCAGTACCCACAGTGCGATGATCGTGGTTGTCCACACCGCCATGCAGTAGAGGCACAAGAATCCGATGTCAAAGACGGCCTCGGTGAACAACCACATCAGGAAAACCCATGCGGCAAAAATGCCGACGATGAACGAGCGCCAGAACCAGCGGGCA
Source organism: uncultured Microbacteriaceae bacterium (assembly GCA_937896185.1). Classification (GTDB taxonomy): domain Bacteria; phylum Actinomycetota; class Actinomycetes; order Actinomycetales; family Microbacteriaceae; genus MWH-TA3. The sequence goes on from CALBMG010000139.1 coordinate 3,358, forward strand.
AAGTGTGCTCCGGCCAGAACCGCGGCACCAATTGTGCCCACGATGGCGAAGCCCGTCATTCCAAAGAATTGGTTGGGGATTCCCCAAAAGACTCGCGCTTCGTCCGATTGCATGACATTTCCGCAGCTGAAGAATGGGTTGATGTTGCACGAGGGCTGAGTGCCATCCTTCAACAGGTAATAACCTTCGACTCCCAGGGTGATGGCGGCGAGCCATGACGCAAACCCAAAAACAAGGATGAATACGCCGATGCGGATACGAGTTGACCTGTCCATGTTCACACATTAAGTATCGCAGGTGCTGTGACACGAGCAACGGACTTTTGGCCTTCTCTGAGGATTTTCACAGCCCTATCGTCACGATCGGGCCGCGCGATGTGTAAATCTGCACCCTGTGCCGTGCCTTCGGCTATGATGAAGATGCGCGAACAGTCGCGCACGGTTTTACCGGGCATACCGGGCTAGGGGTCAACAGGCCCATGCGGATAGCCAGCTCCGCGCGTAGTGACAGTACGCAGACGCATCACCCGATGCGATGAACACACAATTTTGGGCGAAAAGCCCACAAAGTTTCAGCCCGTTTCGGGCTACGAGAGGTACGCCAGCAATGGTGAAGAAATCACAAAAATCTGAAATTGAACAGACGTCGGCCAATGAAATTGAGTCGGAAGTTATCGAAACCGCTGAAACAGTGTCGGGAGAAAACGAAACCACTGACACTGTGACGGGAGCAAACGAATCCGTCGAATCGTCGTCTGACGTGGTTTCCGAGGAAATCGTCGATGACCTGACCGCAGTTGTGTCTGCAGACGTTACTGCAGTCGAAGCACCGGCATCCGATAAGCCCGAATTCGAGCCCATCGTTCTCGAGTCGCCCACCCAGTTGGTCTTCCGAGCACCCGACATTCGTTTCGTGCCCGTCAACCCCACCCGTGTTGACGAAGAAGACAACCGTCAAGTTCGTCGTCGTGAACGTAACCGTAACGACCGTTCACGCACCGAGCGTCGCGAACAGATTGCCGCAGAAGCGGAGCTTCCGACCGAACCCACCCGCATCAAGGGTTCGACCCGCATCGAGGCAAAGCGCCAGCGTCGTCGCGACAACCGTGAAATCGGCCGCCGACGTCCCGTCGTTACTGAAACCGAATTCCTCGCACGCCGCGAGAGCGTCGACCGTGTCATGGTCGTTCGTTCAAAAGACGGCAAGATCCAAATTGGTGTACTTGAAGACGGAATTTTGGTCGAGCACTACGTTGCCAAGGCTTCAGAAGCGTCGCTAATCGGAAACGTTTATCTGGGTAAGGTTCAAAATGTACTTCCTTCAATGGAAGCCGCTTTCGTTGACGTTGGTCGCGGCCGCAATGCCGTCCTTTACTCTGGT